>PIXU01000238.1 GCA_003601795.1 Candidatus Methanophagales archaeon | reverse complement strand
TGAGAACGATAAAGAGAAAGAAGTAGATGCCGTGGTTACACTGGGTTGCATAATAGAAGGAACGACCGAACATGACGAAATGATAGCATCGCAGCTCACGAGGAAGATAATGGACCTTTCGCTGGAGTATGGAAAGCCAGTGACTCTGGGCGTCTCAGGACCGGGGATGACGAGATTAGAAGCGCAGGAGCGAATAGATTATGCGAAAAGAGCGGTAGAAGCCGCGGTGAAGATGGTGAAGAGGTTAGCGGTTTAGCGGTTTAGCGGGCTTAGCGATTTGGCGGTTTAGAGGTTCAGCGATTTAGCAGCAAAAGACTAAGCGGCTGAAATGAAAAAGAAGAATTAACGATGAAGAGTTTTAAGGAATTAAAAGTGTGACAAAAAGGGATTGAACTTGTAGCGATGGTCTATAAGATTACCGCTTCATTTCCTGATGAGGAGAAATATGGTTTGAGAGCACAGATGAGAAGGGCTGCGGTTTCTATTCCATCTAATATTGCTGAAGGGCATTTGCGAAAAACAGCAAAAGATTTTAGGCAATTTCTATCCATTGCTCGGGGTTCTTGTGCAGAGTTAGAGACACAAATAATTATCGCGCATAAGTAGGGTTTTATTCACGAAGACAACTCCGACAATTTATCTTCAAAATTAGAAGAACTTTCAAAGATGCTGTCCTCCTTCTACTCTAAAATAAATTCCAAACCACCAACACGCTAAACCCCTAAACCGCTAAAAAGCTAAACCGCTAAATAAACCTCGCAGGTATTTCCTGATTCCGTATCAAATCTTCAATGCTTTCCCTCGACCTTATTAAATCCACTTTTCCATCACAGACCAGCACTTCCGCACACCTCGGTCGTCCGTTATACTGCGAACTCATCGAGAATCCATAAGCTCCCGTATCCAATATTGCCACTAAATCACCTCTCTCCACTTTAGGCAGCATTCTATCCTTCGCCATTATGTCCCCCGCTTCGCATACACTCCCAACAACAGTGTACAACTCCGAAGCCTGCTCATTTACCTTGTTCGCCACCACTACCTCGTGATACGCATCATACATCACGGGTCTTATCAGCAGATTAAATCCGGCATCTATCGCCACGAAATTTTTATATGCTCGCTTAACTGCGTTTACGCGGCTCAGCAGTATTGTACTTGCGCCCACAATAGACCTGCCGGGCTCAAGCACGAGTTTCAAGGATATGCCCAATTCCTGCATTTTCTTTTCAAAAACGGGCAATATCACTTCTGCAAGGTCTTTTGGCGTGGGTGCAGTCGCTTTTTCCGCCTGCCTGTAGCCTATTCCGAGTCCTCCGCCGAGGTCAACAAATTTGAGTTTCATGCCTCGTTCATACACCCTCTCGACAAGAGCCATCATCTTTTCCGTCGCTTCGCCGAACACGCTTATGTCCAGAATTTGCGAACCTATATGACAATGCAGACCAGCAAGTAAGACGTTCGGCAGCTTTTCCGCTTCTTCACACACGGGAACCACATCGTGAAAAGGAATGCCAAATTTCGATTCTTTCAAGCCCGTTGCGATTTTCGCGTGTACATCCGGCGACACGTCAGGGTTCACTCGTATCGCTATTTCCACCTCTTTTCCCAGCTCGGTTGCTACCGCCGATAAAGCTCTCAGTTCGTCAACGGAATCCACGGATACGCGTACACCTGATTCCACCGCCGTTCTTAAGTCATCATCGCTTTTCGAGTTCCCGTTGAACAATATCCTTTCCGCAAGTATGCCCGCCAGCTTCGTAAGCTCGAGTTCACCCGGAGAGAACACGTCAGCACCCGCACCTTCACTCGCTAATATTTTCAGCAATGCCAGATTTCCATTCGCTTTTACCGCATAATATATATCTGTGATGGTGGTGGTGCTACTAAACGTGCTTTTATAGTTCCTGAAGTTAGCCTTCAGCGTATTCTCATCGGTCACGTAGAGCGGCGTGCCGTATCTCTCCGCCAGTTCTACTACATCCACGCCACCGAAGAACAAATGATTGTTCTCTTCTTTTACCATGCCTCTTTTCCACCTGCAGAGCTTCTCCCCTAACCTCTAAATTTGGCAAAACTACTAACGATGTCACCTTTGTCTCCTGAACTGTACTGGACTTCCAAGCCTGCACTTTCAAAAATAAACATTGATACAAGTAAGTTTAAATCTGCCCTATCTCCATATGCATTTGGATTAAGAGCTCCCTCTTTTATTTGCATGGTCGTTGACTTATCACTTCTAAGCATCCAATGAGAATAACCCTTTAAGGTGCTATCACTCTTCTCCATCCATATATTGAATCTTTCGTGCAAACTTCCTGTTTCACTGCTCACAACTTGAATCGTTATAGGCTCTTCCCACTTATTCAGGGAGGCATCATACAAATCTGGGCATACCAAATCTACTTTCTTTGCCAATGTGGTCGAAGATTCTTTATTAACAGATTCTGTAGTAGACAAAACATAATCACCATTACCCATAAACCAGTTAGAGTTATCAATGACAACAATTGGTACGGTCCCTGAAAGTACACTATCAGGAAGAATAATCGAGGCACATCTTCCCGCTACATCGTAATTAACCGAGGGATTTTGCACAGACATCTGTGAAGGGCCTTCTTTGAACTCCATGTTTATAATTTGCTTATATATCTATATAAATATGTATGTTATGCCGTTATGCCGGCTTTGGGATAGTCTTGTAACCATTTCAGTTCTGAATGGTGAAAATTTTATAAGAGTAAATAGAGAGAAACTTCTACAAATTGTATATCCACTGAGATCACAGTTTCCAGTGAAAAACTTGACTAAAAAGCTTCTGTTAGTTTTTCTTTTAGCACAGGTTTTCTTTTTGTAAAAAGAAAAAGTGTTTTGGATGCTCAAGAATGATTATTCCTTCCATCACTCTCAGTAGGTCTACGTTTCTTATGTCTATCTCCCTCGCTTTTATTTCCACTACGCCACCATTTATCGCACCATAAGGGCAAAGTTCACTGCATGACCCACATCCATCGCATCGCAACAGATCAATTTGCGGGATAGGCGCACCATAAATAGCTTCTTTTTCGCATCTATCTCTCGGCTCGCACTCATCACAACC
>PIXU01000237.1 GCA_003601795.1 Candidatus Methanophagales archaeon | reverse complement strand
TTTCTTCACCATATCAGCAATAAATGGAGCTAAAAGCCAGCCTCCGGCATAACCCACGTGAACAGTCCTCTTTTCCCTTTTTCTGACCAGTTTGTACAGTCGAGCTTGTATTCTTCCTTGAGATACCGCGCTACATCTTTGAGCGTCGAGCGAGGGTGATCCATGATATACTTCACTATCCGCCTGAATATTCGCTTTTTTATCTTCTTCTTTCGCCCCCTCTTCTTACCTTCCCGCGGAAAATCACCATTGGAATGCTCATATCGATCTCTGATGTTCCTGACCTATCTATCCATGTAATTGGGGATGGCTGCAACTGTTTTCTGTGGAACGCCGCAGAACGAATATAACCATCACCCATCTTATCAGCCGGATGTCGAATTCGACTCTAAAAAATCCCTTGATATGTTTATAATTGTCTCTTTTGAGTTCATATTCCCTCCATTAGAAGAGACGGTCATTTAAAGATACGATAAAAGTTAATAGACTGCTAATGTGAAGGTATCTCTTGAATTCCTGAGTTAAAAACGGAAATGCATTTTGTCTGGGTTTTGGTGATTGAAACAATTGATGTGCTGAAGTACTGGCCATTTGGATTTCATTCGGGTGTGACGGGGCTGGGCCTTTCCGCTTCTTTAAAGCCCACAGAGACAACAACCAAGTTTTTTAAATTTAATATCAAAGGCTAACCTATATCCTTAATTTAATGCCGATAAATAGATAGAGTTAAAGAGAAAAGATGTATGCAGAGAGAATAAGTTCATTGCCGCCCTATCTTTTTGCGGAAATAGATAAAAGGAAGAAGGAAGCGAGGAAGAAGGGTATAGATATAATAGACTTAAGTATTGGTGACCCTGATTTGCCGACACCTCCACACATAGTAGAAGCAGCTTGCCGCGCCGCAAAGGATCCATTAAATCACAGGTATCCCTCTTACGAAGGAATGCTCTCTTTCCGTGAAGCAGTAGCTGCGTGGTATAATCGTAGGAAGCACATTAGTTTAGACGCGGAGGACGAAGTTCTAACCTTGATAGGGTCAAAGGAAGGAATAGCGCATTCCACATTCGCGTTTTTAGACCACGGCGATATTGCTCTTGTACCCGATCCCGCTTACCCGGCGTATAAAAACGCAATACTATTAGCGAATGGCATTCCACATTCTGTTCCTTTAACAGAAGAGAACGAATTCACGCCGGACTTGGAAAGCATTGATAAAGAAGCGGTGAGAAAGGCAAAAATCATGTTCTTAAATTATCCAAATAATCCCACTGCGGCAGCGGTAGAGAAATCATTCTTTAAAGAGATTGTGGATTTTGCACGCGACCACAACATCGCCATTCTTCATGATAACCCTTATTCTGAGCTAACTTTTGATGGCTATGAAGCACCGAGTTTTCTGGCTGTTGATGGTGCAAAAGACGTGGGTATAGAGTTCAACTCGCTATCCAAGACTTATAACATGACTGGTTGGCGAATAGGCTACGCAATAGGAAATTCGGACTTGTTAAAGGGTTTGAGACTTGTAAAAACAAATGTTGATTCCGGGGTTTTTCAGGCTGTTCAGGCAGCGGGAATAGCGGCGTTAACTGGTCCTCAAGACGGTGTAAAGGCAAATTTGGCGGTTTATAAAGAAAGAAGAGATATTTTATTTGATGGGTTGAAGTCAGCGGGAATGGAAGTGAAAAAGCCCAAAGCAACTTTCTATTTATGGGCGAAAGTCCCTTCCAGGTTCTTATCCATTCGTTTCTCCTTGCTCTTGCTGGATCGTGCAGGAGTAGTGGTAACGCCGGGGATAGGATTTGGCGATGCCGGAGAAGGGTTTGTTCGTTTCTCGCTTTGTGTAAGCAAAGAAAGGATAAAGGAAGCATGTGAAAGGCTTGAAAGGCTGGATATATGAAGAAGAAAAGTTTCTCATTCTCGGACCATCTGGAAATAACGGGCATTGATGGGCTTCCGGAGATAAAGGAGGGTGACGATTTGACCTCACTATTTTTCAATGCGTTGAAAGAGAAAAGGATGACCCTGGAAGACCACGATGCAATCGTCTTCACCTCTAAAATAATATCAAAGAGCGAAGGCAGGGTCGTAGACTTCTCTGACGTAAAAGTGAGTGAAGATGCGGAAAGAATAGCAAAAGAAACGGAAAAAGACCCTAAAATCGTCCAACTTATACTCAACGAAGCAAAAGAGATAGTAAGAATGATGAAGAACCATATCATAGTGGAGACAAAGCATGGATTCGTGTGTGCAAATGCAGGTGTGGATGAATCTAATGTAGAAGAGGGGAAGGCGGTGTTACTGCCAAAAGACCCGCAGAAAAGTGCAGAATGGCTTAAGAAGGAAATAGAGGCGGGAAGTGGCAAAGAAATTTCGGTCTTAATTTCCGATTCTTTCGGCAGGGCTTTTCGCGATGGTGTAACTGGAGCCTGCATAGGCGTTTCAGGTATTCCTGCTCTACTGGACAGAAGAGGAGAAGTGGACAGGTTCGGAAAAATCGCAAAGATAACGAAAGAAGCGATAGCAGATGAGATATGCGCTGCTGCAAATTTAGTCATGGGCGAATTCAAAGAGGGTATGCCAATCGTACTCGTGCGAGGTTTAAAGTTGGAAAGAAGTGAAAGTAATATAAAAGAAATTTTGTTCAAAAAGAAAGATGACCTCTTCAGGTAAAAAATTAGCGGCTCTGGACGTGAACAAATGCATTGGGTGTATGGAATGCATGTTTGCATGTTCGAGAAGGGTAGGTAGAGGAGGATTCGACAAGTCGGCGATAAGAGTGAGGTCTGCCGGTGGCATAGAGCGCGGTTTTGTAATTGTTGTCTGTCGCGCATGTGAGAATCCGCCATGCGCAAGGGTATGTCCTACTGGTGCTTTAAGGGAGAGAAAAGGAGGAGGAGTGATATTGAACGAGGATAAGTGTATAGGGTGTGGCTTTTGTGCGCAAGCTTGTATCATGGGTGCTATTTTCTGGGATAGCGAGAGGGACAAGCCTATCGTGTGCAAATACTGTGGTGAATGTGCGGATTATTGCGTGCATAACGCTATTGGCATGGTTGAGGTTAAATAATTGTACATTGCTCAGCTCTTAAAGGGTGCTTGTCAGAGAATATAAAAGAGGCGATTGTCGGATATTTAAAACATTAAACGAGAACCTTCACTCATCCAATCCTTCCTCTTCTATCTTAACTTCTGCTTGCTTGATTGCCTCCATAATTTTATCCTCATAATCAAAGACAGACATCCCACCATTTACAGCCGATATTTCTACTTTTACATCTACCTTATTGAACTTACTTTTGATGTAGGGTATCACTCTCACAATATCGGATAATTTACCCGTAGGAACGCCCAATTTCAAATGGATGGTATGATACTTTTTGCCATACTCCTCTTTTTTAACTTCCTCTTTATCCTTAAACTCCTTCTTACCAGTAAGCACATCTTCCACTGGTTTATACCTTTCTTCCGGGATTTTGCACAAATCCGCTCTTATCAAAATCTCTCCCTCTGTTAGTTCAGAAGAAGATTCCGCTTTGAAATGCCGGCACATAGGTTTCCCATCTTCTATATCGCCAAGTCCAAACAATCCCTGCTTGACACCCTCTTTTATACAATTTCTAAGCACTTCATCAGAAACAATCCTGAACTCGCCGGGTGTTTTAAAGAAGGATTCGAGAATATTCTTTGTCTCAACGTAATCTCTATCTCTGAGATATTTTTCCCTTAAAGACAAAGGTGCAAGCTTTTCAATGATTTGACCTTCACTTCTCAACCTTTCGTATATTTCCTTATCCATAGCAGTCTCTGCCCCGTAAGTAGGAACACCTAAGTCAACTTCTGTAAAGTTATCCTTTGAAGGAAGAAAAACAATGCGGTAAAGATTCCTTAAATGCTCTTTAACTTCATTTTCCGCCTTTTTTATTTTTTCTTTAACTTCTCTCTTCTGCTCAGGAGTCAAACTAAGGTTTTTATCTGCTTCTACAAGTTGCCAAGCGAGTTTTCTCTTCAAGAAACTTTCAAAGCTTATTCTTTCTGAGTCCATAGGACAAAGGAAGATGAGCGTATTACGATAGACTCTTGGACGCTCTCCATAATTCTCCAATAACTCTTTACATTTCTCCTCTCTCTGGCTTTTCTGCACGATTAATTTCAGCTCCTTCGTATCGGGTATGTCCTTAGAGTTACCTTGCCAGAGAAATATTCTAAAATGTTCCTTCTTCAGACTATTCGTTAAAATGTCTTTTTCCTCTGTTTTAAGTTTTTCATCGTCTATACTTTCCATTTTGTTCAAAAGAATGCGATTCAAATTCGGCTGGTTTGTAAAGAAGAATTTGCCATCGGACTGGATGAAAAACAGGTTCTCTTTTAATTTCGAGACTGCTTCTACAATTATACTGCTCGGAACGGAAATATCGGCTGAAGAGAGTTTTATCTCATTAATAGTTGCTCCTCTTTCTGGACCGCCAGAGAAAGAATGCATGAAGATAGTGGTTGATGCCTTTGTTCCAAAACAAAAAGAGGTATGAGCATCTCCAAGGTCTTTATCTACCTTCTTAGCACCCGCATCGCTTGATGTGATGTCCGCAGCGATAACGCTATTATATTCAGGTCCAATGTATCTCAAAAGTTCTCCTTTAATCTTATCATTGCTCAATTCAAAATCAGCCAATTTAATAAGTGGGTTTTGAGAAGATCTCAAAGAATACACGACCAGAGAAAGAAGTCTGAGCACACCTCTTGTTCTTTGAAAAGCGGGAAAGGAGCCCCATCTTTTGTATAGCACATCTATAACATCAGGTTGAAAAGGATAGCTCTTTATATACCGTTCTCGATAACTTGACCTCTCCACGCCTTCTGGAAGCATCTTCTCTCTTTCTGCATAATCCATGAATTCCTCTACGATTTCTCTTGCTTCTTCTTCGTTAACAGTACTGAAAAGTCTGCTTCTAATCACCGGATATATTTCCTCGTCGTGGACAGGAGTGTAAACTTTTTCCATCCTCCCGGACCTCTCCTGAAGCTGGTTAAGAAGACTTTGACCATGCTCATCGTAATGCGAGCCAGAAGGATAAGTGAGAATCAGAATGGTTTTGTCAATAGTTCTTACAATATCGGTTAACCGCCGCATGAAAGTCAGCACCTGAGAAGCTAATGTAGAGTCTTCAACTTTTATCCCGGAAGCTGCAATTACATACTCCAGTATCTCATCCATTAGAATCAGTAGTGGTTGATGAGCTATGAAGAGCGACCTTAATTTTTCCCTTCCGGGTGAGGTTCTGCCTTTTAATTTTTCAACTTTTCCTGTAAGTTGTGATTCCATCTCCTCCCATAGGGTTGTTTCTTTTGCGTCAAGGGCATTTCCGTCAATCACCACGACATTTACTCCCCATTCCTTCGCCTTGTGATAAAGTGCAATCAAGGAATGTGTTTTTCCACCCCCAAAAGGAGTTTGAAGTTGAATAATTGGGTCTCTACCTTCGCCTTTGAGTCTCTTCTCCGCAATACCCAGCAGATTTTTTAAGCCCTCTGTGAGATAAGTTTTCCTGAAAAAGATGTTTGAATCACGATAATCTTCATGTGCTCTATCTTTATACACTTCCCAGAGGTTAGCAGCGAAAACGTCCATCGTAAGCCTTCCTTCAAGAACATCCCTGTGCGGTATGGCAATAGAGGAGAAAGGTTTCATTTCTGCCTCCTTTCCTTTATAGATTTTTCCAGAGCTTTCATCATCCTGCTCTTTCCTTTCAAATCCTTTATTAGCTTTTCAAATTTATCAATATTTAGGGTTATCGCTTTATGTAAGTGTTCACTGTCATCAGGTAAGTTATATCTTTTTATATCTATAGTCATTCCGAAAAGTTTATGCAATAATTGAATGGAAGCCCACCACACGTTTCTGGATGCCCCCCCGGCGCTATACTCAGGATAGCGAATACATAACTTTAAATAGCTGCATTCCCTATCGATGCTCTGGGCGACTAAAATGCGAAGTAAATATCAAGAAATCCTTTCAAAAGAAAGGAAGGAGATAAAAAAGAGGCTTAAGAGGGAGAAAGACCCAAAAGTGAAGCTGAAATTAGCTTTACTCAATATGGTGGCTTCAGGGATGAGCGTGGAAGATGCAGCGTCCTTTCTGGGGATAAAGTTGAGAACCGCCTACTCGTGGATAAATAAATGGATAGAGGAGGGCTATGAAGCGATGTCAGTAAAGAAAAGGGATGGAAGACCGCCTAAGTTGAACAAAGAGCAGAAGAAAAAACTGAAAAATGTGTTGAAAGAAAAGGAATACTGGACAACAAAGGAGATAAATGAGCTTATAAAGGATGAATTCGGTGTCGAATACAAGAAAAGCCAGCTATACGAATTGCTTAAGGAATTGAAGATGCATCATTCCAAACCCTACATTCTGGACGTGAAAAAACCGGAGAATGCCAATGAAATCCTGGCGGAGACTCTGGATGAAGTTTTAAGAGCTTTGAAAGCCCGAGAATACGAGTTGAAAGACATTATCATTGGATTTTTTGATGAAACCTCCCCACAATTGTCTCCGAATACTGTGAGGCTCTGGTCTTTCAAGAAGTTGAAAATGAGGCGAATAACCACAAGGCAGAAGAAAAGAGCCAATACTTTTGGATTTTATACCATTAATGGAAATGGTGTGGTTTGCTTTCAGGAAAGAAGTAAGAAAGAGAACGTAATAGAGGTTTTG
>PIXU01000236.1 GCA_003601795.1 Candidatus Methanophagales archaeon | reverse complement strand
TGGATTTGACAGCCCGGTAGAACAGCTGCGTTCTTTCAATTCCCTCCTCGCTTCCTTCATAAACGTCTCGAAGTCGCTTGCTAAGGAGCGGCAAACCGCCATTGAGAACTCATATTCACGTCTTATATAATCGCACCACTCCTCTTTTAGTCCCCTCTTCACTATGCTTTCGTAATTTTCCCTTTCGTTGGGCATTTTGGTCACCTCGTCGAAAATAACTATGCGCTCTACCTTTTCTAACCTTATGCCCAAATGGGAAGTTAGGAAACTGGTAATGTATTAACATTTAAGGATGAAATTCAATGATATCCGTTAGGAATAATTCCACCATACAAACAAATATATTCCAAAGTAAACCGCCACCGAAACAAAGAGAAGAATCTGAAATATTGTAGCGATTATCTCAAATTTCTTGTAATTCAAGGCTTTAAACTTCAAAAGTGCCAAGCTTAGTATTATCATTACTAAGGCACCAGCTACCCTGACGTTTGGTACCAATGCCCAAAATGGAACTTCCAGAATAAACGCCACCCATATTCTAAATGTCGGATTGTAGCCTTTGACAAAGGCATAGATATACCCAAAAAGTAGGTAAAAAATACCAATAAAAGTGTAAGAGAAAGAAAAAATTTTAAAGACATTTCTTGCTGGTTTGGAGATGTCCTTTAACTTTTCAAGGCAATTTCTTCCTGTTTTCATAGTCTGTCACGTATCAACAATAGTTTCTGTGCCACCATTGGACGTATGGCCCCCACCAATATGCTGGCCACCAAAACGAAAAAATCTCTGGGTTTGGCTCCGGCGTCTGATACCTGTATGTCCATACACTCCCACTTGGAGAGGGCCAAGCTTGATGTCTAAATGGTCCTCCGCCACATCCATACGCAGATACTACCTTAGCATAGTCGTCTCCATAATCATAACTGGCGTATCTTGGGACTATGTGTAATCCATTATCCAAAAGATAATCCACTATATCGTCCCGTGTATCCCTGTAAATCCCAGAATCCAACCGCGGAGGACAGTCATGCGGATTGTCATAGCCCCCACCACAAGCCTCAGCACGAGTCTGATATTTATCCAAAGGCTGTGAAGATATATACTTAAACGACGGTCCATACAAAGTTTCAATTTCCCTGATAGTTTCTTCAGATACCTCTTCGTAGGTCTTTAGCTCGTATATCATTTTGTTATTAACTCGCTCGGCTTTTAATCCGAAATATATTATTCTGAGCGGCAGGCTATCTTTAATAGCTTGTTTAGTATCAAAGTGGAGTTTATAGTTCTCATCAATTGTCATATACTTGTCAAGTTCATCTAATTTGACAACTCCTGGCGGATTGACAACAAACGATTTAGTTGGTTGGGAATTCGAGCACTGTGAACCCTGCGGTGGCTCATATGCCATCGTTGGCATTGATACTACTGGCATGATTAACATTATGGAAGTCATTCCAGTAAATACCTTTATCCATCTCCTTTTAAATCCCTTTTTCATTTTTTTTATCACCTCCTTTTGGTTTGGGTATTTATATGGCGCCCTTTCTCGACGCTCTGATGCACTTACCGCATTACCCGAAGGGTAATCCCTGGTTCTACCTCACATACTAGCTAGCGGCGCGGCTTTTAAAAGTTGCCTCACATCTGTCCCTATTACGAAGGGAAGCAATTCTCCATCCACTGAGTACACGAAGAAAACATCTACGTGCGATATTTTACCTTTTACCGCCCTCATTCCAGGCTGTATATTAGTTTTTACCACCCACGGTAGCGAACTAGTCTCCCGCTCCCCTATTCCATTACTCAGGGTAATATATGGCTGATTGGATGCTGTAACAGAGTTGCCGGTTATATAATTGAGTCCCCGATGAGAAGAGTACTGCACTGAATTTCCATCCCTCACCGCGAATGCCATAGCCGTGGGCACTATCAAAACCGCAGTCAATGTTATCGCTACTGTTACTATTGCAATTTGCTTTTTCATTTTTCATATCACCCCCTATTGCGCTGGGTATTTATATGGCGCCCCTCCTCGGCGCGCTGATGCACTTACCACAGTACCCAAAGGCACCTCTACCATGCCTGACATCTCCATTCCTCCTCTTTTTGCTACCTCGTTTTATATCGTGACGAGGAGGAATGACTTAGCGCAAAAGTTGCTTATATTGAACCTGATATATAAAACTTTCCTCGTTCGAGTTGAAACTTACATGTGTAAGGAAAAAGTTACATATGTAAGAAATTAATGACAAAAACCCTGATTGAAATAATTGACCTCTGCGGAACACTGAGCAATAGACACAGACTTCGCATAATAGCAGCACTATCAGAGAAAGAGAAGAAGAAATACACTATTTCTGAGTTAGCCCGACAGTTAGAAATATCTCGACCACTACTGTATCTGCATCTTCAGAAACTTGAAGAGGTGGGGCTATTGAAGGGTAAGACAGAGCTTGGAAAAGGTAATAGAGCGAGGCAGTATTACGAGCTGTGTGACTTTGAGCTTTGCCTGAATGTGGAAAAGGTAAAAGAGATGCTGGAAACTGAAGAAAAAAAGGGAAGCAAAAGGCGGTGGTAAAGGGGACCTCTACCAGTAGACATCATACCAGCCATCATAACTGAATCCGTCTTCTAATGCTCCTACGACTATCCTGTAATAACCGTTCTCTGGTATTGTGCAGGTACCGCTGGATGGGAAATGGGCGTGTCCATCCTGGTTGTCATCTATTATGTATTCAATGGGATTGAGGTCATCATCCCAGACACCTAAGACAACACCAGTAGCATCTGTTGGCGTGTGATCTATTGTTATTTCGACTCTCATTGTTGCACTCAGATAAACTCTTTGTCCATCCCATGTATATGGATCTAACTGCCCTCTTAAACTACTCTGAACGTGTCCTCTCTCTATTATATCTCCTATATTGTTCTCTTTGAGTTCTACCAGTTTTAATTGATTTCCACCTGCATCGATCGTCTTCATATCCGCGGATGCCATAACTGGCGGCATTATCAGAACAGCCATCAGCATTATCGCTACTGTTGCCATTACAATTTGCTTTTTCATTTTCATATCTCCTCCTATTTGGTTTGGGTATTTATATGGCGCCCCTACTCGGCGCTCTGATGCACTTACCGCCCTTTCCAAAGGGTAATTCCTGGTGCTACCTCACATACTAGTGTCCCGTTTTTTAAAAGTTGCCTCGTATCTGCCCCTATGAAGTAAAGCAATTTCCCATCTGCTGAGTACACGAAGAAAACATCTGCGTACGCTATTTTACCTTTTACCACCCTCATTCCAGACTGCTTATCCCGGACTGTTGACAGAGATGCTTTATAGATACTTTCCCCCTCCTCTATTTCAGTACCCCGGACAATTGGCTGATTAGGCATTGTAACAGGTACGTTGACCCGCGTGTTCTCCCGCTTCCATGTCCCATTACCCATAGGTTTATTGTATGTTGTGACAGGTGCAGATGCTATATAAGGTCTTTGCCCATAGTTATCGGTTATATAATTGTATACCCGATGAGAAGAGTACTGCACTGAATTTCCATCCCTCACCGCGAATGCCATAATCGTGGGCACTATCAAAACCGCAGTCAATGTTATCGCTACTGTTGCTATTGCAATTTGCTTTTTCATCTTTCGTATCACCTCCTATTGGTTTGGGTATTTATATGGCGCCCCTCCTCGGCGCGCTGATGCACTTACCACAGTACCCGAAGGCACCTCTACCATGCCTGACATCTCCATTCCTCCTCTTTTTGCTACCTCGTTTTATATCGTGACGAGGGACTTAGCGCAAAAGT
>PIXU01000235.1 GCA_003601795.1 Candidatus Methanophagales archaeon | reverse complement strand
TATTGCTGTTGCTGTTGTATCGGTTTCATTTGCATTGCGGTTACGATTGCGGTGGCGGAGATGATTTGGAGTATTTGATAGCTGAGCTACATAAAAACCAAACCCTCAAGATTTCACAAGATTATAACGGAGCTATTAATTTAACCACTATCAATTAATTCCGAACAAAACAGGGCTTAAAAAGCTAATTACCATCTACCATCTTAATTTTCCCTTTTTACTATCTTTAACCCATATTCCGCACATTTGGGATAAATTGAAGAGGAATGTGCCTATCATCTGCAATATCTAATGGTTAACTTTTTTTAAGTGTCCGTGCTAATAATCTTTTGGGGGACAACAACAGTTGAGGTACAGAAAAGATTAAGAAAAGGAAGGATGGATGGAAGAATAACATGCAAGGAGAACGAGTACTGATAACAGGAATCTCCGGTTTTGTGGGGTCGCACCTGGCGGAATTTTTATTAGAGCGAGGTATGGAAGTATATGGCACCATAAGATGGAGAAGCAAGTTGGATAACATAAAACATATCCAAGATAAGATAGGGTTAATCGAGACCGATATAAAGGATGCATATTCGATGCAAAAGACGATAGACAATGTTGAGCCCGATTATATCTTTCACCTGGCAGCTCAGTCTTTTGTTCCAACCTCATGGAAGGCACCTTCCGAAACCGTGGTAACGAATATCATCGGGACATTGAACTTGTTCGAAGCAATCAGAAATTCAAATTCGGACCCAAGGATCCAGGTCGCCGGGTCATCTGAGGAGTATGGTATGGTTTTCCCGGACGAACTACCGATAAAAGAGACCAATCCACTGAGACCACTGAGCCCATATGCCGTTAGTAAAGTTGCAACAGACTTACTGGGCTATCAGTATCATCAAAGCTATGGCTTGAAAATCGTCCGGACAAGAGCGTTCAATCATACTGGACCGAGAAGAGGTGAGCCTTTTGTCAGCTCAAACTTCGCCAAACAGATTGCGGAAATCGAGAGAGGATTGAAACCGCCTGTGATACACGTGGGTAATTTGAATGCACAGCGAGATTTCACAGACGTCCGAGATATTGCGAATGCTTACTGGCTGAGTGTGCAGAAATGTGAATTCGGAGAAGTGTATAACATCTGCACAGGAGTTGCGAGGAATATACGGTCTGTGCTGGATTTATTGCTGGATATGACCGATGTGAAGATGGAGGTCAAACAGGACCCTGAGAGAATGCGACCTTCTGATGTTGAAATACTGCTGTGTGATTGCTCTAAGTTCAGACAGAGGACAGGTTGGGAACCGAAGATAGCGTTTGAAGACACGATGAAGGATCTGCTGGACTATTGGAGGGGGTTGGTATGAAGGATGCATCACAATAGCCTGGCATTTCACGTACCATCTAACTTCTCCAGCAATCGCTAATAGTTAACTTTAAGTGTCAGTGCTAATAGTTATTAGGGAGACAGCTTTTCTATGGTCAAATAAAGAATCAAGGACGATATAAGGGAGGATAACAGAATTGGAAAGAAGTTTGGGAGAAACAAATAAGCATGTCCAGAGCTTTGAGGGAGAAGTAGCAGATATATGGGACCTCATTACACAAAAAGATGCGAAGATAAAAGAGATTGAAGAAGAAAAAGACAGATTAAGCAATGAGAATTCGAGAATTAACGCCGAGTTAAATTCTATAAAATCAAGCGTAACATGGAAAATGGTAATGAAATGGCACTCCTTCATTGTGCGATTACTGCCGCAGGGGACAAGAAGGAGGAGATGGTATGATTTAGGGATAATTGAGTTGAGAAAGATAGCGAATGAAGGCATGGGGCGTTTTTGGTGGAAGAAGCCTAAAGAGCAAATAGCTATGAGCACAGAAAGAAAAATATTAGAAACCTTCCAGGATAGAACAGAGGTATCAGAAAAATCATTAGAAACTTTTATGGGATATCAATTGTTACATCTCCTATCTCAACCGGATATTAAGCTATCTTTTCCTAAATTCGAAGAACCAATTGTCTCAATTATAACACTAACGTTTAATAAGGCTGCGTTTACATATCAACATTTAGAGAGTATATTGGCACACACAGACGTTCCATACGAGTTGATAATAGTAGATAATGGGTCTACTGATGAAACAACTTATTTGTTAGACCGGGTAGAAAACGTTACAATCATCAAAAATGACGAGAATTCAGGATTTATAAAGGGCTGCAATCAAGGTGCGAACAAAGCTAAAGGTAAGTATCTACTATTTTTGAACAACGACGTTATCGTTACTCCTGGATGGCTTTCAAATTTAGTAAAAACAATAGAAAACTATCCTAAATGTGGAGCCGTTGGATGTAAATTAATCTGGCATAATGGGAGATTACAGGAAGCCGGGAGCATAATCTGGAGTGACGGTTCAGCATTGGGATATGGTCAGGGAGATAACCCTATGCGTCCTGAGTATTCATATCTTAGAGAAGTGGATTACTGTTCAGGTGCTTGTTTACTTGTTCGCAAGGATTTATTCCAGAGTCTTGGTGGTTTTGATGAGCGATATATTCCGGCATGTTATGAAGATTCCGATTTATGTCTCGGGATTTGGGGACTTGGCTATAAGGTAGTTTTCCAGCCTAATGTAGTAGTTTTTCATTATGAATCCATGAGTGGTTCCTATGAAAAAGCAACAGTCCTTATGGAAGCTAACCGGTCTAAGTTTATTGCAAAAAGGAAAGACCTTAGAGATAAATTACACCCTTCTCCAAATAATGTTTTAATCGCTAGAGACATACGTCAAGGAAATAGAATACTTGTTTTAGATGATAGAGTTCCCGTACCATACTTGGGCTCTGGCTATCCCCGAGCATACTGCATGCTGAAATTCTTAGCCGAATTGGGATATAAAGTAACATTTTTTCCGTTAGGTAACGCAACTCCATGGCAACCATATACGAATGAATTCCAACAATCAGGCATTGAAGTTTTTTATGGAGTAAGATTAGACTTCTCTCAATTTGCAAAAGATAGAGCCGACTATTATGATTTAATTCTGGTAAGTAGACCACATAATATGGAAAAGACCTTCGACACAATTAAAAGATTCTTTTCAAAGGCTATTCTATTATACGATGCTGAAGCTATGTCCTCAATACGTGAGATATTAAAGGCAAAAGTAAAAGGAATAGAGCTAAAAGAGGATGATGCTGAAGCTATGATTAACAAGGAGATAGATATAATGAAGAAAGCGGATTGGATTATAACTGTCTCAGAAAGAGAGAGGAGAACGATTATAGAGAAGGGGGGATTGAATAACATAAATAACATAGTAGTTTGGGGACATCCGGTAGTTGTAAAGAACCCTGAGAATGGTTTCCATGAAAGAAAGGACATACTTTTTGTTGGTGGATTTTTAGCTCAAGAGTCTCCAAACGAAGATGCAGTTCTCTATTTTGTAAAAGATGTTTTTCCCAGGTTACGCAAGGAGATATCTTGTAGATTTTTTATCATTGGAATAAATCCACCCGATTCGATTAAAAAACTTTCATCATCTTCTATTATTGTGACTGGATATGTTGATGGTAAAGACCTCAGAGAATACTATGAGAACTGTCGTGTTTTCGTTGTGCCACATAGATTTTCTGCTGGCATTCCGTTGAAGTTGATAGAAGCCATGAGTTTTGGTATTCCTTCCGTAGTTTCTGAATTAACCGCCTTGCAACTTGATTTAACAGATGGTGCCGAAGTTTTGGTAGCGAAAAGTACAGAAGATTTTGTACAAAAAATTATAAAATTATATCGAAATGAAAAATTATGGTATCAGATACAACGAAATGCCATTGGATATGTTCGGGAAAGGTGCGAGCCCGAAATTATGAAAACAAGATTAAATGACATCATAAGAAAGGGACTACAAATGAAGAATGAAACCTTTAAGTTGTAAGGAAAGAAAGATAAAACTTCGATGCACTATATGAATGTAAACGAAGCAGGAAAAGAGGGAAAAGCAAAGGGGCGGGAGCGAATTTTGGTATATCTCTTCCCCCAAAAACCCTGAACAGAACCAGGTGTAGTATGCATTTTGTAGCTGCTACAATTATCTTCTCGGTTATCTCATGCCCGTGTTGAAAAACAGATACATGTGTTCTACCCCCTTACTTGAAGTCCCTATGGTTATTTATATACCTTCTTTTAACACAAATAACAGCGGGAAAATATTTCCCACGAACAGAAGTAAAAAAAACTGAAAATTGAAATTAGAAATTAGAAATTAGGAGGTGAAGAAAGAAAAAATGGAAGAAAAAGCGAAAGAGCTGAGCATTGTGGCAGTGATTTCGATACTGACGATTGTGCTTGCGATCAGTGTTGGAGTCGTCCAAGCGAGCGAGTGGCAGGAAAACCATCCTAACGCCTCGTCGGGCACTCTCTATGAGCATGAGCACGTTAGCGGTATGGTAGGAGAAGGGAGCAAAGTTTCGAATGCGTCTCCGGACAGGGACTCAAAAGTGATTTATGGTCAAAATTTATCAGCGACTATTCCTAAACAAGTTGTACTGACAGAACGAGATAATGGTAGTTCCATTAGTGTTTACAAAGGCCAGGAGTTGGTTATTGAATTAAACAGTAATCCTTCTACGGGATACAGGTGGGAGGTAGTAGAGTCAAACGAAAATATATTGAGATTCATGGGTATGGAATTTGGAGAACCAGAAACGAATCTTTTTGGTGCACCACAAAAGCAGATTATTCGCTTTGAAGTAAACGACACAGGTATCTGTTCACCCAAATTAGTGTATCAGCGACCATGGGAACAAACGCCAGAAGATTACTATATGATAAGGGTAAACAGTAGTCTCCCTCTAGCTTCTATTCAACACACATTAGAAGAGGCTAAAGCAAAAGCTAAAGGGGGGTTAACGGCTTCTACTAACCGGAGTGAATACTCAGCAAGGTTTGCAAGGCTTGAACTTACAAAAGAAGGGCCAAAAGTTATATTGGACCAGAAGCCAGGATAAAGCCTGTTAAACAAACAAAAGAGAAATTTCAAAACACGCGATCCTGGAGCACCATAATGACTGAAGATTTCGAGGGGGATTTCCCGGGTGAAAACTGGACCGTTTTTTATAACGAATCAGAACCACTACCAGCAACCTGGGGTAAAACTACTTGGAGAAGCATTTCAGGCGAATATAGTGCCTATTGTCTTGGTAGTATCTTCAATCTCTCTTATCCATATCTACCTAATATGAGTGCCTGGATGGTTTATGGTCCCTTTGACCTAAGCGAAGCTAGGGATGCGGAGTTATTCTTTAACCACTGGACACGGACAGCAGAAATTCCTGATTACCTTTTTGTAGGTGCCTCAGTTGATGGTATTGCGTTTTATGGTGTGAGTTACTCAGGTCATTGGAAT
>PIXU01000234.1 GCA_003601795.1 Candidatus Methanophagales archaeon | reverse complement strand
TTACTGTTGATCCCGGAGCATACACTGAGAATGTGGATGTCTACAAACAACTGACGATCAGGTCTACTTCTGGCAATCCAGCGGATACAATCGTTCAGGCAGCAAACGCAAGCGAGCATGTATTCAATGTGACCGTTGACTACGTGAACATAAGCGGGTTCACGGTTACAGGAGCAACAGGAGATAATGTGTTTGGGATATATCTCAATGGAGCGGATCACTGTGGCATTTCAAATAATAATGTGACGAACAACTACTGTGGCATTTGGTTGGATTCTTCGAGCAACAACACGCTCACGAACAACAACGTATCGAATAACTACATGGGCATCAATCTATGGGAATCGAATAACAACAACTTCACGAGCAACATCGTAAACTCGAACGACTGGGACGGTATCTCTGTGAGCTACTCTTCGAACAATAACAACCTTACGGATAATACCGTAAACTCGAACAGATGCGGCATCTTCCTTCTAGAAGCGAACAATAACTCACTTATAAACAATGCCATGGACTCGAACGACGATTTTGGCATCTACTTGGTAAATTCGAGCAACAGCACGCTCACAGGCAATGAAGTGTCGGGCAATGCAATCGGCATCTATTTGGAGGATTCGAGCAATAACTCACTCACAAACAACAACGTATCGAATACCACCGGGTACAGCACCGGGTACAGTATCTATAACGTCGGCATCCTTTTGAAAGAATCGGGCGACAACACGCTCACAAACAATAACGTATCGAACTACTTGTTTGGCATCTTGCTGGAAGAATCGAGCAACAGCACGCTCACAGGCAATGAAGTATCGGGCAATGCAATCGGCATCTATTTGGAGGATTTGTGCAATAACACGATTACTGACAACGAAGTTTCGGACAGTTTATTAGGCATCATCCTGAGTTACGCAAGCAACAACACGCTTACGGACAATACATTTGCAAACAATGGACTCTTTGTTGAGTATTCCTATGATAACAACATCACGAACAACACCGTGAATAATAAGTCTCTCGTGTATCGCGAAGATGCAGCAAATGAGACAATTACAAATGCTGGACAGGTTGTACTCGTGAACTGCGATAATATCACAGCGGAGAATCTCAACTTATCGAACGCAAGTGCTGGTGTAGAACTCTGGGGAACCGACAACAGCACGATAAAGAACATCAATTCATCGAACAACTATGTCGGCATCTATTTGGAGGAATCGAACAGCAACATACTCATGAACATCACCGCATCGAACACATGGTCTGGCATTTATCTGAAGAACTCGAGTAACAACATGCTGACAAACATCACGGCATCAACTGGTCTCACACTCTGGGGTCTACTTGAACCTGAATTCTACTCAGACGCAGATTCACACAACAACATTGTCGAAAACCTCACAATCAGCAGCTACCCAACTACGATTTCGTTCACTTACGATAATGGAATCGCGATAGCATCGGTAACAATTCCAGAACCAGACCCTGTTGGAAAGGGAAACATCGGTAAATACGTGGATGTAGAAGGACTAACCAATAGGTCGTGGATATTCTTGAACGTGAGCTACGAGGATGCTGATGTTACCAACATTGTAGAGAATAGCTTGAGACTATACCACTGGAATGAAACGGCAACGGCATGGGAAGAGATTCCGGGAAGCGGTGTCAACACCACAGAGAACTGCGTTTATGGGAACGTAACGAGCTTCAGTCAGATTGCGCCATTGGGGAATCTTGAATATGGTGTTGACCTGAGCGTTAACGTCACAGAACAAAGAGTTGACCCTGATGAGAATGCGACGTACATGATTACAGTGAAAAATGTGGGGACTAAGATGGACAACTACACACTGACAATTGATAATCCAAAAGGTGCGAATGTTACACTTTGGAACGAGAATCTCACACAGATTGGTGCACTGCAGTATAAAACCGAGAACGTGAGTAGTGGCAATAGCACCATTGTATACTTGACCGTTTCCAATGCCACAAATGGAACATTCCCGGTGAACGTAACTGCAAATTCAACTGGATACCCAGCGGCAACCGATTCGGTGAACACAACGACACTGGTGTATGTGCAAGCAGTCACAAACATCATGGTTTTGCCACCATCGGTGGAACTCCTTGTAGGGGAAACACAGTCGTTCACCGCGATGGTAACCGACCAGGAGGGTTGGCCAATAGAAGGCGTGAACGTCACATGGGAAAGTTCGGACACCGACGTTGGAACCGTAAGTCCTGAATCTGCGATAACAGATGAAAACGGGAATGTAACAACGACTTTCACAGCGTTATCCAGGGGGGATACGCTCGTGAATGCAACTGCTGATAACGTGACGGGAAGTGCATCCGTGTCAGTAGGAGAATACCGCGTTGAGCTATGGGTAGATGGTGCAAAGACAGCATCAAAGACAATCTATACAGACGAGACCGCAACATATACGTTAACCGTCAAAAATACCGGAACCGTAGCGGATACGATAACAGTAGCCAAAACATCAGGAATAGGAACATTGGACGGCAAATCTTCTGTAAACGTATCCTTAGATGCAGGGGATAGCAAAGAAGTTTCATTAAAAGTATCAAGCAGCAGCACTGGAACTTATAAGACAACAGTAAAAGCAACTTCACAAAATGATCCGAGCAAGTCTGACAGTGTTACTGTAACAACGAAGGTTGAGAGACGCTACGTTGGAGGCGGTGGCGGAGCAGCGGGACCCCGTGACTCCGATGGCGATGGCTACTCAGATATAGACGAGATGCTCGCGGGCACCGACCCGAACGACCCGAATGACTATCCGGGCGCACCAACACCAACGCCAACGCCCGTTCCGACACCAACACCCACGCTCGTAGTAACACCAACTGCAACGCCCACGATGCCACCGGTATCGCCAACGCCAACGCCCACGGCAACACCAACACCTACGCCTACACCACCGGGCTTCGAAGCGGTATTCGCTATCGCTGGACTGTTAGCAGTTGCGTATCTGGTGTTGAGAAGGAATAGGAAGTGAAACGAAAGAGCAACATAAAAAACAAAGGATAAAAGTTTAGAGGGTTTTTTTATTCCCTCTTTTTTATTTTATAATACGAAGGGCGAAAAAAACCGGATATGTCACTTGGGAAGATTTTTATTATTGCATTATTGGACTTCAAAAGGATATGCCATACTAAGGACTAACAAAATGTACACCTGTATATCTTCTCGCCAAAGCTCGCAGTATATGAAAAGATGCCCCTTGCATGGTGCGAATCCATGAAGGGGCGAAAAGATGAAGAAGAAAGGCGCCAAGGAGGGGCGCTTTCACTTTATAAATACCCAAATGAATAGGAGGTGAAAAAGTAATGAAGAGAAAAATTGGCAAAGAATTGGTATCAATAGCGATAACAGTGATAATAATAAGTTTAGTGAGTCCAATGATGGCTGGTATTAT
>PIXU01000233.1 GCA_003601795.1 Candidatus Methanophagales archaeon | reverse complement strand
TTCACCAATTCTCCCTCTTTTGTACATATCTTGGTCTGACAAAAACTTTTGTGCAAATCAAGTCCTGCATATATCATTTTTCCACCTCTATACTTTTATAGAGGCGAACTTAAACATACCATCAAATATTATATATAAAAACGAAAGGAGGAGGAATAGAAAATGGAAAAGGTAAAGACAGGGATATTTGGCTTGAATCCGTTGCTCGACGGTGGGTTCAATAAGAACTCGGTCACGGTGGTTGTAGGCGCTCCGGGTGCGGGTAAGACAACCTTTGTAAACCAATTCTTACGAAAAGGGCTTGAAGAGGGTCAAGAAGCGATATATATATCCTTAGAGGAGAACAAGGATCAGATAGTAGCGGAGTGCAAAGAGATGGGTTGGGATGATGTGGACGAGTATTTTGAACTTGGATTGCTTGTATTGCTTGAGGCAGGGGGGATAGAGTTCTCAAAATTCATAAAAGAGGATTTCCCGAGTTTTGTGAACGAATGGAAAGGCTCAGAAGCACGAATAGTCATTGACCCGCTCACACCTATAATATGGGCAGAGGACAATAAATATGAACAGCGCTCGCTTATATCTTCCCTGTTCAAAGAAGCGAAGAAGATTGGAACTGTGGTCGCAACGCTTGAGGAACATGGGGTTCAGGGATATATGGGTGGAGAAGAAGTCGTCACGCCTATGTATCTCGCAGACTGTGTAATTCATCTTAAAATTGTGGAGCCCTTCGGAAGAATGCTCTCAATCCGGAAATGCAGAAGCAGTTGGCACAGTGAAGAGGAGCACCCGTTTAAAATCATTCGTGGACCAGGCCTGATCGTGCATCGGAAACCTATTTTCAAATCTATTAAAACTATTCCCGCGGACTTAAAGGCACGTATAGAGGGAATATTACCAGCAGTTTCAGAGAAAGATAGGAGACACATTGAGAGCGTGCTGGAACACATTTCTGAGGAGGACATGGGAGAAATCGAACCCAAAGAGCTGGTTGATTACATAATGGAAGAATACGGGGTGAAAAGCGCAAAACCCCACGAGCAATCGAATCAAGCGTTAAAAGGGCGAAAAAAGGATTCCGAGCAAGGATAGGGGTATAAAAATGGAGGAGGACTTTTGATGTTTTTCATCAATTATGATAACATCCTATCGAAAAGTTACGATGAGAAGATAAGGATACTGAGACGGGACACACTGTCAATACTTGAACACGCGGTCAAATCCGTTGACCCCTACGAACTCGTAACAAACAATGTAAAATTCGAGCACGGGATACTAAAGGTCTTTGGTGCGAATGGGAGAGCGGAAATAGAGTCCCAAAAAGGTGGTAAAAGGAGACTGGTTGCTTTCGGTAAGGCGAGCCTGGCGATGGCAAAAGCACTTGAAACGATCATGGACATAGACGATGGAGTGGTGGTAATACCTCACAACCAGAAAGGAGAGAAACTGAACCTGGAAATAATTGAGGCTGCTCATCCCACCCCTGATAGGGGCTCGATAGCTGCAGCGAATAGAGTTCTCGAAATTGCAGAGAAGAGTGGAGAAAACGATTTATTCATCGCGTTGATCTCGGGCGGCGGCTCCTCTCTGCTCGCAAAGCCAATTAAGGGAATCACGCTGGAAGAAAAAATCGAAGTTACGGAGCAGTTGCTCAAATCCGGATGCACCATAAACGAGATGAACGCGGTTCGTAAGCACATATCGGCAATAAAAGGAGGTAAACTCGCAGCAGCCGCAAGTCCTGCAACCACGCTTGCACTAATCCTATCCGATGTGCTTGGAGACCCCGTTGACACCATTGCTTCAGGACCAACCGCAAAGGATACGACCTCATTCAAACAGGCGCAGGATGTGTTCAAAAAATATGGGCTGTGGTCAAGAATATCCGAAAACATGAAGGCAGTTATCGAACAGGGGGTAGAGAAAGAGGGGGGCGCAAAAAGACCTTCCTTTAAGGCACACAATCTAATTATCGGCAGTAATCGTATCGCATCGCTGGCAGCGAGAGAAAAAGCAGAAACACTTGGCTATAACTCTATTTTGCTCACAACTCAACTGGAAGGAGAGAGTAAAGAGGTAGCAAAGGTACTCACCGCAATCATGAAAGACATACAGCAGAATAACACACCGCTAAGCCCCCCAGCAGCGGTAATAGCAGGAGGAGAGACAACCGTAAAAGTCGTGGGTAATGGACGCGGTGGGAGAAACCAGGAGTTCGTGCTCAGTGCTGCCATGTCCATGCCACAGGGCGATGACGGAGTTGTGATAGCTTCTATGGGCACCGATGGAATAGACGGTGTGAGTGATGCAGCAGGAGCAATCGCGGATGGTTTCACGATAAAACGTGCACTTGAGGCAGGACTGAGCCCGGATGAGTATTTACAAGATAACGATTCGAATACTTTTTTCGGTAAACTCGATGACACGCTAATCACTGGCAGAACTGGTACAAATGTGAATGATATTGTGGTGATGCTGGTCACATGATGTAAACTATTTAAAACAACGATATTGAAAATATAGGGAGAAATGGAGCAAATAAAAGTATTGTATGTTGAAGATGATCCCGGCGATGCAAAGTTGGTGCGGAGGGCATTATTGAGTAAAACAGAAGATGTTCTACACAAGCGAGCCTTTTCCGTTGACATAGCCGAATCGGGAGAGGCGTGTATCGAGAAGCTTGCGAAAGAAAAATATGATGTTCTACTCGTGGATTACAATCTACCAAAAATGAGCGGTTTGGACGTTTTAGCGAAGATTATCGAAGATGAATATGACGCTCCGGTTATTATGGTAACGGGGAGTGGCGATGAAGAAACAGCAGTTAATGCGATGAAACGAGGTGCTAAGGATTACATCGTTAAGTCTGGTGATTACTTGAGACCATTACCATTAACCATACAAAATGTCGTTGCGCAGTATGAGATGGCGAAAGAGAAGAGAAGAGTGGAGGAGGCGTTAAGGGAATCAGAAGAAAAAAACAGGAATTTAATAGAGTATGCAAATGATGCCATTTTCACGCTGGACCTTAACGGCGCTTTTCAAATGGTGAATAAGAAATTCGAGGAAATTACCGGGTTTAAGAGAGAAGAAGTAATGGGAAAGGCGGAAATGAAATTAATCGAACCGGAATATTCAGAATTAGTTGATCAGGATTTTCAAAAAAGGATGAGGGGTGAACCAGGGGAACCTTATGAAATTGTAATCATTAACAGAAAAGGAGAAAGGGTATATATCGAATTAAGCACCACCGCAGTGATAGAAAAAGGCAAAATCGTGGGCATCCAGGGCATCGGAAGGGACATAACAGAGCGAAAGAAATTGGAGCAAGAATTGGTTCAGGCGGATAAATTAGCGTCACTCGGTCAGTTGGTTGCTGGCGTAGCACACGAGATAAACAATCCAATCGCTTATATTAAAAGCAATAATCATTCGCTTGCATCGTATTTGAATGACATAGCCTCTCTTTTGACCGAGTATCGGAAACTAAAAACTCTGGGAGACCCAAGTCAATTTGAATCAGCCATTAAAAGAATAGGGGATAAGGAATCGGAAATTGACCTTGATTTCGTTTTGGATGATCTCAACAAATTGCTTGAAGAGAGTCAAGAGGGTATAGAAAGGATTGCAACAATAGTCAGGGAATTAAAGTCATTTGCAAAAGCCGAGGAAGCACCTTTTGAATATGCGGATATCAATGAAGAACTCGATAAGACGTTAAGAATCGCCCAGCATGAATTCAGAGATCGGATTAAAGTGAACAAAGAATATGGTCGTATTCCACAAGTTCAATGCCATGCAAGCCAGTTGAGTCAGGTTTTCCTGAACATTATGATCAATGCGAGTCAAGCGATAGCAGATGAAGGCACAGTTACCGTCAAAACGTTCGAGGAAGATAACAAAATCGTGGTCAAAATATCGGATGACGGTTGCGGGATGGATGAAGAGACAATGAAACATATATTTGACCCTTTCTTCACAACGAGGGGTGTAAGTGGCACCGGTCTGGGATTAAGCGTTAGTTATGGCATTATAAAAAGGCACAACGGTGAGATCCGCGTTAAGAGCGAGGCGGAAAAAGGAACTACATTCACGATAGAATTGCCTCAAGTAATTTGATTTTAGTCTGCAGGTATATACATTAAAGTTGTTGCGTAATTAAAAAAAACACTCTAAGAGCTTATTTCCTCACCTCTCATCGCTTATTTTTAGTAGCTACCATTCACGCTCTATTTCTATGCGAGATAAATCTTATTGCGCAACAACTTTATTATATCTGCAAAACTTATATGATAAAATCATAGTGGAATCATCCGAGGTATGTATAGAAGATATGGACACAGGTATTATGCAGGGGCAAAGTGAAGGTGTCGAAGAACTGAAGAAACTCGAACTCGACGCATATTCTAACACCGACATTCTGATAACCGTTCCCACAAAAAACGTTGAGGACACCGTAAAAAACGTGGTCGAAACCGTGGATCGCGGGCTGACACTGTATTTCCCGAACAAAAAGAGCCTAATCGTGATTGTTGATGGCTTCTCTACCGATGCTACACGAGAAAATGCAGACGCTACGCAAACGAAAACAGCTAAGATTTTCGTAGAACAGTTTTTCGGACCCGGCAAAGGAAATGGAATTAAAACCAGTTTATTAATTGCAAAAGAGGTTGGAGCCAGCGCATATGCAATGGTTGACGGCGACCTCGTCAGCGTCCAGCCAGAATGGATTGACCTGCTTATAAAACCCATATACAAGGATTATGACCTCGTTGTGCCTTATTACCACCGAGCTAAATACGATGGCGTCATCACAAACCAGCTCGCTTATCCTCTCACACGAGCTCTATATGGCGTTGAGGTCAGACAGCCTATCGGGGGCGAGTTTGGGATGTCCCGGAAACTGTTTCTAAAGCTGCTTACACATCCGCTTTTCCCAGGAACTTTTGGCATAGACATCTTCATTACTACTGTCTCTGCATGTGAAGGAATGCGCATTGTCGAAGCAGACCTTGGGGTAAAGGTGCATGAATCCACGAAGAAATATACGAACCCCGAGGAAACTCTCGTGCCCATGATAAGGCAGGTTGTTGGGATGATGTTTGAACTCAGCAAGTATTATCGTGACAAAATTGAAGCCATATCCGTAGCTGAATCAGAACCCCGAGCGATAGAGCGAATCAGTCCCCCGGGCGAGCAGGTCAAAAAACCGAGCGATGTGGCTGCTGATAAAGAAGCTCTCATTTCAGCCTTTAAAGAGAAATATCACGCAAAAGCGACTTATGATAAGGTGCCTATGTCTGATGAATTAAGGGAAAAACTGGATAGTATTACAGAAGAAGAGCAAGCCGCATTCAGGTTCCCGTCTGATCTCTGGGCAAAGATCGTTTATGATTTCGCAATTGCTTACAACACGGATAAGGAAGTGCTTGATACGCTAAGCATACTTCTTCAGGGTAGGTTTGCCAGTTTTGTGGTTGAAACAGAATCATTAACAAACGAAGAAGCCGAGAAAATTGTAAAAGACCAGGTCCAGTTATTTGAGCAATATCGCAACCTGCTTTTCGCTAAAACGGGCATTGGTGTCGCTTTTCAAAAACGCTATCTGCAAAAACTTGAGGAGAAGTACGGCAATACACTGCAAATCAAGAGGGTCGAAAGAATCGGTGATGACAGCATGGTCCAGGCATTTAATGCTCTTTTCAACAAAAATCGTGGTGTGGACAAAATCAAAGAAAACATCACGTGCGATTTGTAATTTTCTTAAAGCGGTATATACTTCCCTGGTCCTTCTGCTGGCTTTATAAACACGTACGCACGAGGTCGATTAAGTGCATTTCTTAGAACATTCAGCAGTTCTGTATCGTCCCAGGGTTTTTCAATGTAATAATCTATTTTAGCTTTATTGATAGCGTCAATTGCTGCGTTAAGATCGGTATAGCCCGTTATAAGCATTCTTACAGTTTGAGGTGATATTTCTCGCACTTTGTTGAACAGTTCTACGCCTGTCATCTCCGGCATCCTTTGGTCTGATAAAATCAAATCCACTTTTTCGCTCTCCACTATTTTCAACGCATCCTTCGCACTATCAACCGTCAGCACCTTATACTTGAAAAGCGGCTCCCTTCTCAAGACTCTCTTTATCGCTTCGAGGATTCCCCGCTCGTCATCTACCACCAGTATGGTATACTCAGTCGAACTCATCTCCGGCTCAGATTTGATTTCGGATTCCGTAAACACTCTCGGTTCGGCCATATTCTTGAAACGCTTAATATTTGAAAACAACAAATTACTTTTTCAATCGCATCAATCATCCTTCTTATGGTAAACGGCTTTTCTATAAAATCAACAACTTGTTTCGAAGCAAGCAAACCCCCTTCCTCCGCCTCTGGCATATGAATTGCCGTAAGGAATATAATTTTCACACCTGACAACCTATTGTCCTTTTCTATCTCCCTTAATATTTCCTTGGTTGTCAATCCCGGCATCATTATGTCCAGCAGAATAATATCAGGGGTTTCTTCTCTTAGTCGGTCCAGGCACTCTTGCCCATCTTTTGCTTCAATCGTTTTATAGCCATTTGTAACTAAAATTTGCGCAACGGTGTCTAATACATCCGGCTCATCATCAACAATCATCACGGTTTTAGTTTCGACCTTTGTCATCTTTAGTCCCGTTTTAATTTTTAATTTTTTATCCTTTATCTTTCATTATGCACTTCACACTATATAAAAACATATGTTGATAGCGCATATAAAAGGGACTATGATCGTTTTTATTCTGCAACAGCTGCAGCTACAAATTGAAGTGGTCCCTTTTTACCTATTATTAGGGAAGCCGATAATCGGAGTTTGAATTCCGAACTGTCTTTTCTTACTCCTATTAACTCCCCCTCCCAATCCCCTTTCTCCTGCACCGCAATTAGAATATCTTTAGCACCTGTCTCATCCATTTGTTTCCAGAATTCTGCGCAAAATCGTCCTAAAACTTCCTTCTCCCTGTCATAACCCCACATCTTCAAGAAAGCCGGATTCACATACGTTAGTTTACCTTCCGTGTCGGCCATAAGAACCGAATTAATAGATATTTCAACCGCACTTGCCTTTACTCTCAACTCTTCCTCAACTTTTATCTTTGCAATACCGCCCGCAATCCCTTCTGATATCCCCCTAAGTAAACTTCTATCCTCTTCTGATAGAACTCTTCCATGCCTGGTAAGAATTAATAGTGCGCCATGAGGTTCCCCTTTTGTCCGTAGAGGGATCGCATATATCTCTTGAAGATTATATTCCGCGGCTAACTCGGAGGCATAATTATAGCAGGAAAGCTCATCCCTCATACCCTCTTTTTTCTTCCCCTTAACAAAGAAAAGGGGTTCTTTACCGATGATTGCTGCTCTCGCAATACCTCTTTTCCATTCATCAACCGTATTCCTTTTTCTCCGATCCTCCATGCGTGGATAGCCTATCCGTGCATAACTGGAAAGCAGGTTGTTTTCGTGATTGTAAATCAGTATATCTCCCATATCGCAACCAATTACATCGCGCAGATTTTCAAGAATGGTTGAGCATAATTGATCAATTGTATATGAACGATTAACCGACTCTCCAAGCAATCTATGCAGTTCAGAAAGATTTTTAATCCGCTCTTCTCTTCCAACTTTTTCTGAAATATCACGAATAATAGCGATAATAGAGAAGGAACCGTCGGGATTTTCCACTTTCCTCGCTTTTATCTCCAGTATTCTCCCTCTTTTATCTTCCACCTGACTCTCAATTTCTTCCAAGCTGCCTTCAATAATCCCTCTTATTTGGTTTTGATGTGCGTCAAGACCCGTACCCATGCCTATACCTGTGCCAAAGATAGCTTGATAATATTTCTGCCCGACACAGTCTCCGTAAAGAGCGAGCAAATACCTGTTCATGAACATGATATTGTAATCAAAATCAAGAACCAGAACACCTTCCGGTATATCAGCCAATATGCGTGAGAAAATCTTCTCGGTATATGTCTGGTCTTCCTCGCGCAATCTAAAGATATGTTGCAGAGGAGCTTTGCTCACAAACCATACCTTTGCTCTCCCTATCTGTTTGTACGAGATACGCCCTTCAGCGCGCAAGCGATTCAAGTATTTAGATAGTGTATGCCTTTCTAAATGGGTTATTTTTGAAAGTTCGTCAATAGTAGCGCCTGTTTCACCCATGCTTGGTATAGCATTGATTATTTTATCGAATGCTTCCTCTTCTGATTCCATTTTTTGTGGATAGAAATATGTATAGAAGGGGTATATAAAGGTTGCGGTTTATGGTTACCCCTTTGGGTAACAAAAAGAAAAAAACCGAAAAACTTTTATGGCGTTTCCACATATGGTTACCATATATAGCAACAATAAAGGGATGCAACATGGAGAAAGGCAAGCGGATGGAAAAGGAGGATAAAAAATGAGAAATGGGATGAATCCAAGAAGCAGATGGGAGGTTATTCTGGATATACTGAAGGTAATATCAGAGGAGGGAAGCAGGGCAAAAAAGACACGCATCATGCAAAAGGCGTATTTGGATTGGAGAAACTTTCAAAGACATTTTGGCTATCTCCTGGAGCGTGGTTTTATAGAAAAAATTGAGGACCCAGTTGAAGGAACGAGCTACAAACTTACAGAGAGCGGAAAAGATTTAATGAAGAGATTAAAGGGAGTGGAGGCGATGCTACGATGAACCAAAGATTTAATTCAAAGTTAGTGGATTGGTTACCCATTTGGACAGCGAATGAAAACGATCAAAAACCCCGTAGCACAACATATCTACTTTTGTACATATCTAAAAATACCGAAAAATGTATGGTAACCGGAAAACTTATATAAGGTTGCCATTAAAGGTTACCATATAAGGAAGCTATATAAGGTGGCAAAGATGTGGGAAAATGATGCCCATTTCTGTGGTGCGAATCCACGAAGGGGCTAAATGCAGAAGAAGAAATCGCGCCGGGGAGGGGCGCGCTAAAAATACCCAAAAAATAGGAGGTGAAACGAAAAAAAAAAAATGAACACAAAAATATTGGTTGCGTTGATAATTGGAATAACACTGGTGGGACTTACTGGAGCTGCATCAGCATGCGAAACATCGACAAGTTCGATCTATTATGAGTTTGTGAAGACCATAGAAGGACAGGGTATTGGTGTGGTTGGGAATAGCTTGGACGGAATTGAATCTACCGCCGGATGGGACCAAGGATTTGGTGAGAGGGCAATTATCCAAAACACGCTGGTGGATGTTAAAGCGGAGCCCGCTGTCGATCCTGATGGAATATACCATGCAAAGGTAATCCAAGCAGGTACTGCAAGTATCACAAAAAGACCCCTTGACTCAGAAGATGAGCTGGGGGAACTTGAGAGCTCTGTGAAAAAGTCACAGGATGTAATAGTTAGCGGACAGTTTAAGAGTTTCGGAGCAAGTTTTGAGGATTACGCATCTGTCGGTGTTAACTACTACGATCCTATACAGCCCACAGTAAGTCCATGTGGAAACTGTCATGCAACAGAAACAAGCGAAGCTCGGGGTAAAGTTGTAGCGCATGGCTCTGGTACAAGGATCTCTGAGGCCGCTGTGGGAACTGCTTCCTGGACCTCACTCTCAGCAGACGGTTGGACAGGAACTGTGGTTATGGACGGTGGATCTTCAGCTTATTCGGAGTTCTTTGGAGACAGTATTGTTCCTAATGGAGGCAGCATAACAACTGAATCGCACTCCACAGCAACACATGGGTGGAACTCTGGTGGTGGACACGCTCCATAAAAAGTGCGTGGAGCAATCGGCAAGCCGTTAAAACCAAAATTTTTCCCCTTTTTTTCTTTTTTTTGGGGGATTTTCTAAGGAAAATGGAGCACAAACAATGTCTAACGCAGAAAAACAAATGGATGCGGTTATCCGCATCTTGGAAGATCAGAAGCATTACTCTGTGTCTGAAATAGCACCCTGTGTAAGCATTTCAGCGAAAAAAGTCGAGCTGTTCTTACGTTTCTTGGCTAAATACGGGTTTGTCACATACGATGAAAATAGAAAAAAAGCCATTATTTGTGCCGATTTCTTATTGCACGAACACCCCACCGACTCAAACTTAGACCTGATTATAAAAAGGAAATGACCAAAAAGAGATATCTCTTTACTTTGTGGATAAGCACGGTAATCCTGTCTCTTACGTTCGGAGCTGGTATTCCGATAACCATTGCAGGCACTTCTGTTGTCGCATCCACAGAAACTAAATTATCCACTGTTAATAATGACTCTGCAATTTTGAGGCTTTTACCAAAGTACGAGGTTACGACACCTGATTTGGGTTTCGAAGCCAGTGCAAAGGCAACAACAGTGATCAACAATAGTGGACCAGTCACGATAGTGGAGGAATACGTAGCCTGGGGTGAAAGAAATGGTCCTGCGGTAAGCGCAGGGGGGATGGTATCAAATTCATTTTCTGCAACGAATGTTGAGGAGGCCAAGACAAACATGAGCTGCGAGACTGAGGTAAAAAAAGGGAAGGGTATTGTACACACCTCGGTTTTGGGAATAAGTCTCGCAAACATTGATCCCGAGGGGCAGGCGGAATATGAATTGGGGCTTTCAGGTTCCCACATGGTAAAAACTAATGCGGTATATCCAGGGATAGGTTCATCGGCCAATGAAGAATTTGAAAAGATCAGAATCTCATTCGAGGCTTATCCTACTGAGACAAACATACCTGCTGATATAAACCAGAGTACAAATTTGGTCTATAACATAGAAAATGGCGTTTTGAACGGCTATGGATTTGACTATTTTAGCGAAGTTGCTGCAAACGATATTACGTGCACTTCAAGCATGAGCTACCGGAAAGTAGGAGGTGGCTAAAATGATCTTCTTTAAGGCTACAAAGAATTTACTTCGCATCTTTTTTATATCTCTGCTTTTGCTTTTGTTCGTCTCCGGAGTTTGTGGTCAGGTGCACATAAAATCTACATGTTACAATTCAGAGGCGGTGGTCACCGAAGATGTAATGACAAATAATGCCGATTACTCCGGTGTTACACTTCTTCTTCCCTATTCCGGGTACGCTGGACATTCTTTTTCCATCCTCTCTAACGGAGCGGGGAAGTCAGTAGATGAGGAGTTCAGCGAGTTCTCGCATAGCATATTTGCAGCGATGGATGGAAATTGCGAAAACATCGAAGCACGTTTAAAAACTGAATCCGAATCAGGCGGATTTGAATGGAAAGGAGGAGCAATAGCCTCTTCTTATGGGCTATCCATGGGCATGTCAGTAGGAGGCAAAATAGAAAATGGAACCCTTGAAGCTTCTTATGGCAATTCGCTATCAAGGCATACCGAAGAAGTAATGGCAAATAGCGCTCAATATTCGGAAGATACAATCATTACACCCGATACAATCGCTTCAAACGGTATAGGTAAAGGAGGTGAAGGATTACGAAAAGCCGAGCAGGAAAGTGAACCAGAAGAATCTGAAGATAATGTGGCTATTGAAGAAAATTTGGGATGTGAAAAGGGAAGCGAATCAAACGATGAATCAGCTAACGAGGAAAGTGGATCAGATAAGGCAAAAAACGAAAAAAAGGATAATGGTAGCGATAGTCACGAAGCGGATATTAATGAAAATCCAAGTGAAAATGCAGACAATGTTTCGGAACATAATGGTGGGTTCTTCCACAAGACACGCATAGAGGGTCAAGAAAAATATGCTGAGATAACGATGAATCTAACATGTGACCCAACAAACACGAGCTATGAGTGGAAAAAGAGTGCAATAACAGTTAGCCAAAATTCTTCACTTGGTATGGCGGTAGAAGGCGTAAGCAAGAATGGATCGCTTAAAACTATTGAAATGGATGGAGAAGCATCCAATTTCCCTCCTCAGCACCTTCCACCCGGAGAAGTTGTCGTTACTACCGTTGAGTCAGAAAATAATCAATCAGAAAATAAACCAGAAGATATAAGTGAGGCTGCCAATGATTTTTATGATGACTTCTCTGAAAATCTTACTGTTTTATACTATAAAATTGAACAGGAGTGTTCTATCCCTGCTGGCAATGGAGGTATTCACCAAGCACAGGATTCTTGCATTGAAAGCGAAGAGTACTTCCGTTTAGGTATGTCTTTTCATGTTGAGCAGAAAGGAAATGGATGAATAAGCAGAGGATTTATGATACGTACTTGGAGTCCCTATTCTTTTACATATGACCTAAACATATGACATAAACATGCTACATAAAAGGTATAAATGTAAGGTGATAAACTTGAGGGCATTAATACTAACATTAGATTTAGTTGCGGTGTCCGTTCTTCTCCTATACTCATGTCCGGTGGCAGAAGCGCAAATAGGCTACGATGAAGTGGTTACTGTTGATAACACGACTTGGAGCATAGAGCGATCAACTATTCCTGGCACATTAGAGATCGAGGGGGAAGTAAACGTAACAGGTATAGTTATTAGGGATTCTTCTATTAACAATTTCGCAGGCATTAGTGCAGATGAAAGGACTATTTCTTTGCCTGGCACAATGATCTCTTCAGAGAAGACCTTGTTAGTGAGTAAAGGAGGACCAGTAGTAATCACGAAAAAGATAAAAGGTGAAGGTGAGAACGAAAGCGCAAATGTTACTATTAGTGAAGCCTGGCCTACTTTTCTCTCTACCACAAAAGCCGTTGGATATTCAGGCACTCAAATAAGCACGGAGGAAAGATACGAGAACAACGGAGAGGTTATCAGCACCTCCTTTAATGCAAATAAGCTCGTTAAAGTATCCAGATATGATACAAATATTCTGGGAATGACGGTATCAGCAGAAATCCATCCGGGATATGTGAAAGAAACAATACAGATAAATAAATCAACCTATTACGAGTTGATGTCTACTTGCATTGGAAAAGCCTATGTAGGATATGAATTAGGGGGAGGGATTACAAAGGTAAAATCATCCGAGTACTATTTTGGCGTTTCCAAGATCACTAAGTCAATAAAAACGGAGACTGAAGTTCCCCCTGTAACTCCTGCACCTACACCTACACCGTCTCCCCCTCTATGTCCATTCCCATAATCAGAACCTGACCCTGCGGCTAAATCGTCTACTTTTAAGTTGTCCCTCAATGCACCTCCACGGCCTAGCAAGCCTTCTTCATCCATTATTTTTTTTCTTACTGTGATGTTTTTAGGCTTCACATCCTTCTTTAAAATAATCTTTAATGTTCCCGCAATTGTATCTTCAAGACTTCTCCCCGCTCTTCTTTGAAATCCGTCCACTACTATTCGCTGTTACCATAAATCTTTTTAACATCCAAAATAGCATCGAAATCTTGAAAACAAGCAGTTTAGTAAGGAAAAAGCAATTGAGCCAATTGTTCGTAGCCTGTGCACCTTTCACGAAATAGAACGCCGTGAAATGCCCCCAGTTCTTCTCGATTTTTTTTCAGTCGCTTTTGTATTGGCTTCTCAAAGGACCCTATCTCCTCCATCAACTCTTTAAATATCACCAAAAGCACTCCTATCCATTTTGTCCTTTTTGCCTACTATTAGCGAAGCAGATAATCGAGCATTGAATTCGGATTTGCCTTTTCTCACCCAATTATAAACGATTTTAGATGTCGCGAAAAATCGAAAACCTTATATATGCCCCTATGTTAAAGACACATGTTAAGAATATATGTCGAAAGCAAGAAAAGGGATAAAAAAGGTAATAAAAAATAGGAGGTGAAAAAGATAGTAGAAATGGATGCGATAATAATAACAGAAGTGGTAAAGGAGTTGATGAAACTGCTTCAGAATATGTCTGACTCTGGAGAAGATTATGAAGGTAAAATAGTAGAAAGAGTAGAATCAGAGGTGAACGAGATGAAAGAAGAGTTAGGGCCGTGGTTTATAGATGATTTTGAGATTTATCGGGCTTCATAGTAGTAACCCCTTTTCTTTTAGAAAAGCGTTTACGGGAAAGAAAAAATAACGGTTGAAAGAGTTTCGTTGGTTACCATTCAGGTAAAATTCTATAAAAGCCGAAAACTTTATATGTGCTTTTCATACATGTCATTAACATATGCATAATACAGATGTGTATGACATAGGGGGGCAAGGGCATCGAAGGGGATGGTTAAATGATAACTAAAATAATCATCGTCTGGCTCGCAATACTAATCATGGGAAGTTTTTGGCTTACAACCGTGCCAGGCTCAGAGCTGGTGGACATGGCAGTTGTCCCTGGAGTTCGGGGGGATTGTAAGCAGATAATAACCACCTTCAAGCTGAACAATCCAACTTCTGAAGCGACTACTGTTGATTACACCTTCTATGCCAATGAGGAACTCATGCTGAGCGGTGCTTCAACCATCGCTTCACAGTCAAGTAAAAAATACCAGTATGTTTACAAAAATCCACTGAAACCTGAACAAGAACGAGTGAATTTCGTTGTGCGTGCAGAAACCGATGGGAGGCTTTGCGAGAAGATTGTATCGCATTCAGCACACACCCCACAGATGATTTCCAGCTTTGTCTCCTTCGCATCCGTTTCAACGTCGTCAGCGGGCATCATGGCTTCCTCCACAAGTTATGAAAGCTCCTTCGTATCTGGCGAAGGAATGAATGCCGGAATCGTGATTTCCATGTTTCTTATCATGCTCCTCATCTTCTTCGAGCTGTCTGAACCTCTCATGGATGAGCGCATTCACGTTGTGCTCGGAGGGCTCAGAGTACGGTTTAGCACGCTGACCTCGATACTGTTCATTGTCTTTATGAGCATTGTTTACACGAAAATAGTGACGATCCTCGCATCGTAAGCGTGGTTCTGCAAAAGAAAGAGTAAAGGATAAGGACAAAGTATGATGACTCCGAATCAGAACTCGATGAAATTGAAAGCCCTGTATATAGTATCACTGCTCGTGTTAGGAGTGTTTGTAGTTCTCCCTTTCTTCCATCCCACGGTTTCTGAGACAGCGTACAGCGAGGTGTCGCGAATGCAATTGCTTGAAAATGGGACTGAGCGGATTATCCTGTTTGACATCGTCAATCACGAGCAGAAGGACATGAACTACACGGTCACGGTGACGGTGGACGGAAAGAACGACACCGAAGAAGTGTTGCTCCGCGAAGGAGGGGTGTTTACCTACGCCCATCACATCCATCCCGAGAGAACAGCCGGAGGAGAGATTTCATTTGCCGTTTATAAGGAGGGCATGTCAGCACCAATCGAGGAGGCAACATATTTTGGTAGGTGAGAAAAAAAACATGGCTCGCATAAGCAACTGGATATTAATCCTCGGTATACTCATTTCCATTTTGCTCTCTGAATATATCCTTGTTTACCATGACGTGACTTATGGCATCATATTTGCGCTCTTCACCGTCACGGGAATATATCTGCTGATCTCGGTAAAAGAGATGAACGCCAAAGTTGTTGACTCCGCGGAATCCCTTGCACTCGTGCTAATCTGCATTCTTTTTACTTCTTCTCTTCCCTGGTTCTTCTTAAATCCGGCGTATCTACTTCCTTGTGTTTATGCCGCTATCATGGGAATTTGTTTTTATCACGTCCATCAGAAGAAGCTCAGTTTTGAAGAACTAGGGTTTAAAAAGCAAAGATTTGTAGAATATTCGCTTATTGGTCTCCTTATTGCGGTCACGTTTGGAACAGTAGAATCCGTCATCTTGAAACCCGCACTCACATTTTCAGCCTTTGAGTCGGGAAATCTTATCGGGAATCTTGTCTACATGGTCCTTTTTGTGGGTGTTGGTGAGGAACTGTTGTTCAGAGGAGTGATACAGCGTGACTTGACACACGCTTTTGGTCCGGCAGCAGGGCTCGTCTTAGCAAGTTCGGTGTTCTGCGTGATGCATCTCGCATGGCGTTCTATCTCTGAGCTTGCACTTGTTTTTTTCATGGGTATGATATTTGGTTATCTGTATTATAAAACCAGAAGCCTCACGGCTCCAATCATTGCACATGGTGTAGGCAATGTCATGCTGGTAGGGGTGTTTCCATATCTTCGACCTTCTTCCTATCTATTGATGGTAATCACGATTATTGTTATACTGCTCTTACTGTATTACAAAATTTGCAGAAAATTAGAAGAGAGGCACACCCTCCATGTGTGGCGTGTCAGGCATGCTAAAGCAAGATGAAGGGTTCTACAACGCTGTCGCACAAATAAAACGTATGAAGAAAAAATTGTATCCTTTTCAAATTAAAAGGTAACTCAAAAATGCAATTATACTGAATCATCGACAATGCCATCATTGTTGAGTGATGCTAAGCAAAACCGAAAGTTTTATATTACCCTTCTCTCTATTGGAATGTGTACCATGAACCAATCACAGATTACAGAAGCATTAAAGGCTCTGAATATCCGCCCTGATGAAATTGCGGATGAACGATTGGCAGAAGCCTTCCGCATCCTGCTCCAGCTCATTGAAGTATTAAGCGAGGAAAACGAAAAATTAAAAGCAGAAATCCAAAGACTGCGAGATGCAATCAATCTCCTAAAAGGAGAGCAAGCCAAACCAGACATCAAAC
>PIXU01000232.1 GCA_003601795.1 Candidatus Methanophagales archaeon | reverse complement strand
GATAAATGGAACCAGTTAATTTGGGATTTAACCGCTACTGATGTTAATCTATCAAATGTAACTGGTATGGCATTCCTTATAGAAGATGAAATAGGCGTCAACAGAACATTTTTTCTGGATGACATTGAATTAACCATCGCAGCTATTTACGTGCCTGATGATTATCCAACAATTCAAGATGCGGTGAATGCAGCGAGTGATGGCGACACTATCATAGTCAGGGATGGAACGTACACAGAAAATGTGAAGGTGTACAAGCGTTTAACGATTCAATCTGAGAATTGCGCTGAGAATTGTATTGTTCAGGCAGCAAATTCAAGCGATTATGTCTTTGAGGTGCTTGAGAATTATGTTAATATAAGTGGATTGACGGTGGAAGGAGCAAATGGAACTTCGGGAATATACCTTGGAGGTGTAAGCCACTGCAATATTTTTAATAATAAAGCCTCAAACAACCACTTTGGCATTTACCTGTATAATTCGAGCAATAACTCGCTCGCAAGCAATATCGCCTACGCAAATGACGATACCGGCATCATCCTGTCTTCTTCAAGAAACAACATACTCACAAAAAACATCATTTACAACAACAGATGGAACGGCATCTGCCTGTATAATTCGAGTAACAACTCGCTTGCAAGCAATATCGCCTACGACACAAATAACGGCATCATCCTAGATGAATCGAGCAGCAACACACTCACACACAATACTGCCTATAACAATGGAGACACCGGCATCATCCTGGTTTATTCGAGCAGCAACATGCTTATAAACAATACCGTTGACAACAACACACACAACGGCATCTGGTTGGATAATTCGAGCGATAACACGCTCACGTGCAATATTGCTAACAGCAATAATTGGGGTATCGTTCTATACACTTCGTGCGATAATGCGCTGAAAGACAATACAATGTCAGGAAACGGCTATAATTTTGGTGTTTCGGGTTGGCTTTTTTCCCACTTTATTCAGGATATAGACACGAGCAATGAGGTAAATGGAAAACCAATCTATTATTGGGTCGATCAAAAAGATAAGCAAATACCAAACGACGCTGGTTATGTAGGAATTGTAAACTCGACGAATATAACAGTGAAAGATTTACGATTAACAAATAACGGTCAAGGAGTGCTTTTTGCGTATACAAGCAATTCAAAAATAGAAAATGTTACCGCATCGGAAAACTACTATGGTATCTACGTGGAGGGTTCGAGTAGTAACACGCTCTCGAAAAATAGCGCCAACAACAATTGGATTTTTGGGATCCTTCTGCAGTATTCGAGCGACAATGTGATCGTAAACAACTGTGTTTCTAACAACAGAGAAAGTGGCATCCACCTTTCTAATTCAAACTACAACCTTATCTATCATAACAACCTCATAGACAATGGTAATCAAGCATACGACAATACGGGCACTAATCTCTGGAACAACAATTACCCAACCGGCGGCAACTACTGGAGTGACTACACCGGCAGCGATAGTTATTGCGGACCAGACCAGAATGTATTAGGCAGCGATGGCATTTGCGACTCTCCCTACAACATAAGTGGCGATGCGGATGCGCAAGATCGTTATCCATTCATGAACAGGTATGGATGGTTAAAAAATCTAACAGCAATCTCTGTCTCACCATCAACAAAAACGTTGTACGTCGGTGAAACACATCAGTTCATGGCAACCGCGAAGGATCAAAACGGTGATCCAATGGCGGGTATTATCATCAACTGGACGAGTAGCAACACTGCTGTTGGAACTGTAAGTCCGGCATTTGCTACAACAGATTCAGATGGAAAAGCGACTACGAGCTTTACGGCATCCACTGCTGGAACAACCACGATAAAAGCAAAAAGTGGAAACATAAGTGGAACGGCAAGTGTGACTGTGCAAAAACCTTACGTACCTCCTTCTAGAGGCGGTAGTGGAGGCGGTGGAGTTCCACGTGACTCTGATGGTGACGGCGTGTTCGACATCGTTGAAAAGATTAAAGGAACAGACCCGTATGACCCCTGTGATCCAAATCCGGAATGCGCCGCATGTAAAGCGTTAATGCCAACAACACCAGCACCCACAACAACGCCGGTTGTATCACCAACGCCGAAACCCACAGTTAAACCTACACCTGTACCGACACCTACCCTCCCGGTTTCAAAAGAACCAAACCTTTGGGACTCACTTAAAGACTTCATAATAAGTCATTGGCAGTATATGGTCGCTATTGCTGCTATAGTCGCCATCGTCGTAATAGGCTTAAGCTGGAAACAGCTTCTCAAATTAGCATTGATAGGTGTATTAATTTCCACTTTCTTTTCTTGGCTCATTCCATTACTCCGCTCCGACTATGAATGGGTATGGATATTATTATTAATTATCTTGCCAGCATTATCTTTCATAGCAGGAGTGAGTAAGAAAGCGTCTAGTCCAAATCCTATTTTAATACCTGTGGCTTTCATTACACTTGTTTTGGTAGTTTCAATTTCAGAAATAAGGAACTATCTCATCGCACGGCTGGTTATTACAATTTTAGACATATCTTGGTCTATTATTACATATAACTATTCATCGTGGTTTTGGAACTTAATTACAGGGCGCAACGACAGTGGAGGTGGAGGAAGTGGAGAAAGCGGGTAATGTAGCAAAAAAGATGAAAATCTTAAAAGTTAATTTCAAACCGTAACTCTTCTTTTTAACCCTTAATCATCTCTGTTGCGCCAAAAATGGGCGTGTTTGTAGCCACAAATCACGCCAAAAGCACAATATTGCCAATTTTTCTTAATTTTATCTCCCGCTACAGAGTTTCTATCAAAACCAGGTAAATTAAACCGGGTAAAACCTGCTGTGTTGCAAATTAAACTTTCTTCGCTATAAGATTTTACTAATTGCTGAGAAGTGAAGAGAGAGGGCATCAAAAATCGGTATAACACATAACAGATAGCATCTCGCACTTCGCATACACCGAAACAGTTAGGCAATATATAGCAAGTGTTGACTTACCAGTTGAAACTTTTGAGCCACATACAGGAACGCAAAGAGCATTTTAATTGTAATTGCTCAATATCAATATCATAAATAAAATATAAGAGAAGATGATAAGATGTGCGATATGTGGTGAAAGAAAGGCATCAGCAACTCTACGTGTCTGTGCCGATTGCATACGCCGTGGAAAGGGAATGGAGTATATTGAAGAAGCGCATGCAAAGATAAGAGCGGCATATAAACTTGTGAGCAGTCCACCAAAGACAAAGGGTGGTATAACCTGTGGTCTGTGCGCAAATGAATGTAAGAT
>PIXU01000231.1 GCA_003601795.1 Candidatus Methanophagales archaeon | reverse complement strand
CCTATGCAGTAAGGAGAAGTGACGTTGCCACATCCTATGTCCAGCCCTATACCTCCCGTTTTCTTATACATCATAACACTCCAGTATACTGAGTGTGCTCGCTGGATATGCCCCACAATGTTATCTTTTTCCGTGAAATCCGAATGAACCTTCCAATAAGCTAAATTGGGTACATACTCGTGTAAATATTTCCATTGTCCGGGAATCTCTTCAAAAGGTATTTCTTCTCTCTTCATACCACCACTTCCCTCACCTTACCATCCTTATCAATAAACTTGACTTTACGCGTCCCCCTAAAAATCTCCACATACGCGTCATGTATGGGCCGATGAGGATCATCATAGTGAGCTAGCATATCGGAATGTTTACCAGTGCTTTTCCAGAACAGACAAAAAAGATAACGGCTGAATGCCATTCTGTCAACGACATCTTCGCCTTGCTTATTTTTCCATATTATCTTATCCTTTTTCCATGCCTCTGGGTACACTTTACTTTTCCTCACTATTTCTATGTATTCCTCTCTGTTTATGGGCAGTCCTACTTCCTCCGCTGACGGCCATTTCATCTCCGTAAGCACTGGATTTAACTGGAATGTCAATCCCCCCGCATGTGCCATAGGTGGCCAAGGCAACATATAAGAGAGGTGTCCAAACTCGGCGGCTAAACGCAGCGCGAGAAGCGTTTCCTCGTGGAAGCTACGGAGTGCCTCAAAATAGCCTATCGAGGAATCCGGATTCTTTATTTTCTTCCATACGCTATATTTAAGTCCGAAACAGCATCCTACCGCCGCACCACACAACCCCGGAACTGTACCAAAAGATTCGTGATTGTATGGGCTGATTTTACCGGTAGTGGGATCCATTTGTACTAAAGGTAAACCGACAGTTGCTATTTTTTCGTTATTATCTAGGAAGAATACGAGATTGCGGAGCCACTCGCTATGCAATACCAAAAGATCGTTATTTAGTAAGATTATGTCCTCACACCCGAATCGATCGTGTAATATCCTAACACAATCGTTCCAACTCTTGGGTATCCCCTCATTTTTCGGTTTCCCATCTCTGTTCTTATGCTGTTCAAACTCCGCGTCATACACCCAAGATATCCGCGCCAGTTCATCTACCGCGCGCGCATCGGGCGTCCCGTCGTCAAGGACGAGAAGAGCGAAATCCTTATCAAACTCAGTCTTCTCGCGAATTGACTGGAGGAGTGCCTCGGTAAGCTTCACGCCCGCGCTTCCGTAGCTCGTAATTCCAACCCCCACTTCTGGCATTTTTACCCCTCCTATTCACTTCTCTTCGCTTTTAATGCTGTAACTAGTTCATCTAGCTCCGTAATTGCTTCATTCTGCTTTTTTACCCCCTCTTTCTCCTCTGCTTCTCTTTTTATTTCATTTACCAGCTCTTTTATTCGCTCGAAATCTTCATATGTTATAACAGGACTCCAGCTATCTCCTTTAACCGCTTTGTTTGCTGGTAGATATGTAAAGCCCATCATATTTTTAAGTTCCAAAAAGTATTTTCCCTCCACTACTTCCTTTGCAAGTCGCCTTAAGCGTTCTTCATCGCTTCCTTCGCTCGATAGATCTGATACTGCTCTCATGATTTGAAAAACTCTCCATAAAACTAGCCCTAAAAGTACCGTAGTCCCACATATAAGACAATAGCAAACAATTTTATATATCATTTTTCCTCATCCTCCCGTTTTTTCTCGCTCGTCTTCGCTTCTTTAAACATTCCTCCTTTATCTCATCTATATACACGGGTCGCCTCATTTTATTATATTTATATAGATACTTTTTATATATAAAGTTAAAGAGTATAATAATGTTATAGGAGGAGAAGGGGATGGCAGTCGTAAAGACGATAACCATTCGTGAAGACCAAGAGGAGTGGCTGGAAAAGAACTATATAAACCTCAGTAAGTTTGTCAGAGTGAAGTTGGACGAGGAGATAGCGAAGCGGGCGCGCGCGGAGAGGGGGGAGAGGGAGAGAGAAGGAGGAGAGAAAGAAGATGGAGAGTAGAAAGATACTCGTAACAGGCTCGGCGGGATTCATGGGGAGCTGGATAGCGGATGCTCTTGTGGAGGAGGGACATGAAGTTTACGGGATTGATAACTTTAGTGGTGGGAGTGCAGAAAATTACAAAGGAAACTATCGTCTATTTGTCGTAGACTTAGCAATAGCAAAGCAAGTTGAAAAAGTAATTGAGAAAGTACGGCCTGAGTGTATATATCATCTTGCCAGTTGTGCTAGAGAAGGAGCCAGCCAGTTCCAGCCACTTTATGTCACACAAACTAATTATCAAGCATTTATGAATCTTATAGAGCCGGCAATAAAGTATGGACTGGAGAAAATCGTTGCCTTTTCATCGATGAGCATTTACGGGAACCAGAAACCACCCTTTACAGAGGATATGCCAAGAATGCCTGAAGATATTTATGGGGTTAATAAAGCCGCAATAGAGCGATCTATCGAAATTCTTGCAGATGTACATGAGTTTGATTATGTGATATATCGCCCTCATAATGTGTTCGGCATACGCCAGTCTCTCACTGATAAGTTTAGAAATGTTGTAGCGATTTTTATGAACAGGATAATGCGAAAAGAACCGTTATATATTTATGGTGATGGAGAACAGGTTCGTGCGTTCAGTTATATCGAGGACAGCCTCCCGTGCTATATTCGATGCTTAGACGATGATATAAAAAACGAAATAATAAACATTGGTGGTATGCACCCTATAACAATAAATCACCTTGCGGATTTGGTATGTGAAGCGATGGGTGTATCAAAAGATTATCCACGAGAATACTTGCCTCCGCGACCACTTGAAGTCAAAGAGGCATGGTGCAGCTGGGAAAAGAGTGTGAAGCTCTTAGGATACGAAGAAAAGATAGGTTATGAGGAAGGGATAAGGAGAATGGCTCGCTGGGCGAAGGAGAAAGGTCCGCAACAGTGGACTGAAGAGAAATTAGCTCTTCCGAGCGAGAAGATGCCAAAGATATGGAAGTAAAAAATGATAACGAAACTGAGTATAAAGAATTTCCAAGGAATAGAGAAAGGGGAACTGGAATTAGCTCCACTGACGATACTACTGGGAGGCAATAATTCCGGGAAATCAACGATACTCGAAGCATTGTTCTTAGCACCCAATCCTTTTCGTTGTGTCCCTTATGTAATTAATAGCTATACGGCAGTAGAAACTCTCCACGAAATGCATAGAACTGTTATCAGTGAAGGAGGATACGCATTCTTACTCTATAATTACACGGCAAACCGGGCTGAGATTGAATGCGAAGTTGATGGTGAGGACTATGCGCTTCTATTCAATAAAAAAGACTCAAGTATCGTCATATACACAAAAAAGCATGGGAGAGAAGAGGAGGAGATTGGTGAGATAGATATGTCTATGTCTTCTATTTACGGTAAACCTATGTCTTCTATTTACGACAAAGAACAAAAAACATTCATAGATAATACGCTCTTGATAAGCTCGAAATTGGTAAAGAGTGGTTATCAATACTTTTACTATAAAGGTCAAAATTCAATTATAGAGAGAATCCGCAAAAGAGTTGCAGAGGGTATTTCAAAGCTTGTTTATGAAAATTATAGGGATATAACAATCGAACCTTCTTTTAGTGGTGGGATGGCAATTTACGGAGTCTTAGAAGATGGGCGAATGATACGGGTCTGTGACCTCGGCGAAGGTGTCCAGAATTACATAATT
>PIXU01000230.1 GCA_003601795.1 Candidatus Methanophagales archaeon | reverse complement strand
TGTAACCGTTATTGCCAGCCACACCGAGCAGTTAGTCGCTGTGGGAACTAAACATCTATGGAACATAACCTGCGAAGACAACGTATCAACATCACAGGATTTCAGTACTGGCGATTGGCTCGCAGTTAGATTATCTTGGGATTGCCCATCGGATGAACTCCAGATATACTATAACGCCGAAGCCGGCAGTGACTCTTATATCGAAAGTCCTTCTACTGACCCCGGCTACCCGATTCCGGAACTATCAACGCTAATATTGTTCTCTTCCGGGTTGGTCATACTCGCTGGCTATGGCTATGTGGTGTTAAAAAGGGGAAGCGAAAAGGAAAGGAGGTAAAGAGGAGTGACAGTTTTGGGTAGAGGTGTAGTTTTTGTGTTGGCAACAGCAGCAGCCATAGTTTTGATTTTTTTCGCAGGGAGTGCGCATGCGGGATGTGTGGGTGTGGATACGGGCAATGATTATACATGCGGGGATACGGTAATAGAAAGCTGCGTGTTCAACGAGAATCTCGTATGCCCGGGCACGCACGGTTTGGTAGTGGGTGAAGATGACATTACCATTGATGGCAATGGATACTGCATAGATGGTGTTAAAGTTGTTGATGTTAATAAATATGGAATTTACAATTATTTACATGATAACGTAACCATAAAAAATCTAGAGATTAGAAATTTCTACTATGGAATCCGGCTGGAAGGCGCTGCCGCGGGTGACGATAAAGTCGAGCATAACACCATATATAACTGTGATGTGCATGATAACGGTAATAAAACGCTTCAAAAAGGCAATGGAATCGAATTGAGACCGTATGTATGCCACTGCAATATAACGAACAATAGGGTTTATAATAATACTGGTGGAGGTAGGGGTTGTGAAGCTGGCGGTCAAGGGATTCGCTTGCATTCATTTTCATGTTATAACAACATAACCCATAACGAGATTTATGGCAATCGTAACTCAGGTATTTTCTCTAAAATGCAGTGCAAATACAACTACGTTGCTTACAATCACATACACAACAACGGGCATATCGAGAGCGCATCTGATTATTGGGGAGGAGGAATGAGATTGGAGTGCATAAACACAAACAACTGGCTCGTTGAATACAATAACGTGAGAAATAATCTTGGACCGGGGATATACGTAAGAGGGGATTATAATGTTATTAGGCACAACAACGTAAGCGGCAGCAAGAACGCTAATAATGCGTTGCACGGTACCGCAGTGGGTGTTGGTTTTGGAATTTACCTTAACGTAGATGCAAACGGTAATAACGTCTATGGAAATGAATTCTGCGGTAACAACGATACGGCATTTGGTGCCACTGCCTGTGATGTATGTGACGAGGGCGAATACAATCACGGCGATTGCAATACCTGCGATACGAGATGCAAAGGAACAACCATCAGATGCTGCAAACGCTGCACAGGTGGAATTAGTGTCGAGTTCTCTGCCGAGCCATTGAAAGGCGTTGAACCTCTAACAGTTAACTTCACCGATAAGTCGGACCCGCAGGAGAATATCACCGCATGGTTATGGGACTTTGGCGATGGAGCAATAAGCACCGAGCAACACCCTAACCATACTTACTATACTAATGAGCCTTACAGCTATTACGACGTAACTTTAGCAGTAACTGACACCGAAGGCGGCATATATGATAGTACAAAACGTGATTATATCGTGGTATGGAAGCCGGAATCAGAACCCAATGCAGACTTCTCCGGCACGCCTCGGAAAATGGCGATTACTCCTATGACCGTTAACTTCACTAACCAGTCGTTAGGAGAAGTAACATCATGGGCCTGGGACTTCGATAATGACGGTGTAGTGGACAGTACTGACCCGAATCCAACTTATACTTACACAACTGCGGGAATCTACAACGTAAGCCTTAACGTGAGCGGACACGGAGGCACTGTTAAAGAGACAAAGACAGGATATATTGTAGTGGCGCAAGACCCTCATCCAGCAGCGCATCTTGATGCTCATTTCTTCGCCTCGCGAAGAAGTGGTCGCACACCTATGGAAGTTACGTTCACCGACCTGTCGGATAAGGGTTCAGAAGGCGATATAGTTTCGTGGAAGTGGGACTTCGGTGATGGAACCAACCTCACGTTTAACACAACCACATATCAAAAAATAGTTACTCATACTTACAACAAAGAAGGCAACTATACGGTAAGTCTGGAAATAACCGGAGCTGATAACGGAACCACGAAAGAGACAAAATATGATTATATCATGGTGACCTCAGGAGCACCCATGCCGTTTGTGATAAAAGGCTGGGTTGAAGATAACGATGGCAAGCCGGTGAACGGTGCGAACGTTAAGGTGACAAATATTGAGACATGCGAAAGCTGGACTGCCGTGACGTACGCAACTTCTAACTATTATCGGCTCGTGCTCAATACTTCGGGTATAGCTGATGGTAATACGCTTCAGTTCTTCGTGAACGATGAATACATCAGGGAGCACGAGGTTACGCGGGCGGAAATCACCGAAGGTGGGATATTTAACTTCAATCTCACGGTACCGGTAGTGGAAACGGTTTTCGACACAGGCGCAGGAACGTATCCAAGCATATTCGGCACGCACGAGGGTAAGATAATTCCAGATGAGAATATTACGGTGAACAGATTGTACACATATGCGTGCCCGGGTACGGGCGGACATACCGAATACGTGAGGATATGGAACGAAATCGAAGCAATAGAAGGGATAGGGAACTGGAGTGGTTATCAGGGCGACTATCACAACATCACTATTTCGCCTACAATAACGCTGTTGAAAGGTCATGAATACAATTACATTATTCGCACGGGCTCTTATCCGCAAATCATACATGCGGGAGAATACAAAGCAAAAGAAGGAGGCAATATCACCTGCACAAGATTCACGGATGCGAACGGGAAAGTGCATGAGGGATGGATACCTGCGATACGGTTGTGGAAGGAAGAATAAAAAACCACAGATTGGCACAGATTGGCATAGAAGAAAAACGGAAAAACGAAAATGAACAAGTTCACGGAGGGGCTAAGAAGGGGAAGAGAAAACCGAGTAGTAAAGCACTACGCAGCTACCTTCCGCTCGAGTTCAGCAAGCCGAGCTTTTCTTTTCAAGAAAAGTTTGAGAATAGGAATTTTATTGGTGATGCTGATATTAGCAACCGGAGTTGCGAGCGCACATTGCAACCAAACTGCGAATCCTGATACTTGTCATGGTTGCTGTTATTTTAACAACAGCGATGGCTGCACATGGTGCTTTGAATGTGGTGATAATATAACCTCTGTTTGCACCTTTGACACAAACCTAACCTGCGAAGGAGATGGTTTAATCGCAGAGCGTTTTCAAACTCGCATTCATGGCAATGGATACCGCTTAGAGGGAAACGGAACCGGAACGGGAATATCCAATGCCGGGAATGTGATTCTTGAGATAGATGATTTAGAGATAAAAAACTTTAACCGCGGAATCTGGCTTCAACACGTTAGTGGAAAAATATATTACTACGAGATAGATAACTGCGATATCAATAACAATTCCATTGGAATTGACATTGATAATTTAAATGCGAGCGGATTTTTCAATTATTGCTCGATAAGGAATTGCGAAATCCAATCCAACGATAAGGGAATCTACGTTCATGGCGAAGATGGGAAGAGAATCAAAATAATCAACAACAAGATTTGCAATAATACTATTTCAGGCATTTACTGCGAAGATGTGTGCACGGATTGCGAGATTGATTCCAATCAGGTGTCAGAGAACGGAGAAGGAATTACGATGAATGCAAGTCAATGGACCGTGAAATTGAACATGGTAACGAATAATTCCGGTTCGGGCATCTACGTAGGAGAATGCGATAATGTTTTCAGGTCTAATACCGTGAGCAAAAATGGAGGTGACGGAATTCATATCGCTGGAGCGTCAGAAAACGTCACGCTGGAGGGAAATACCGTTTGCTTTAACTCACCCAACGACATTTTTGCCGTGTCCGGGCTTAGCGCTTCCGGTGATAACAATAGCTGTGCGAACTGCGTGAATTACAACGATTCCCGCGCTCCTTCGGGCAAGTGCTGCGTTTATCCTTGCGTTGGCTGTTTGGGTGAGCACACGGGAACACTTTACAGGTGCGGTGGTGTCGTAACAGAAAGCTGCACGTTCAACGGAGATATAACATGCCCGGAAGGAGATGGTCTGATTGTTGGCGCTTCAGGCACCGCAGAAGAGCCTATCGTCATTGACGGCAATGGATACTGCCTGGATGGCGTTAATCCTGGCACTTCTATGCGGACTGGTATCTACAACCCGGATGCTCATGATTACGTAACCATAAAAGACCTTGAAGTCAAAAATTTCCATCACGGAATAAACCTCGGTGGCAGCCCCGAGTCTCCCGGAACCGTTGAGCACAATGTCATTGTTAACTGTTCGGTGCATGACAATGGCGACCCCAATGGATTTGCCACACATGGAATTGCAACCTATCATGCATGGAATTGCAGTATAACGAACTGCGAAATCTATAATAACACCGGTTCCGGACGCGGGTCTTGCGAGGATGGCGGCAGGGGAATTCTGTTATACGGACCCGGCGGCCATAACACCGTAACACACAACCGCGTCTATAACAACGGCATGGTCGGTATCTACTCGAAAATGAAGAGTAAGTATAATTACGTTGCCTACAACGAAGTGTTCGGAAACGGCAAGCAACTGCCCCCAGAGGGCACGTTCATGCCCGGCGGCATCTCGCTCGCGTGCATAAAAACTGATTTCTGGGTCGTTGAACACAACAACGTCACTGATAACGCCGGCTCAGGAATCTCCGTGGGAGGCAACAATAATGTTTTCCGGTACAATAACGTAACAAATACTTCAAGTGCTACCGGTGGACAAGGTAACGGAATCTATATCGGCAGATGTTCAGGCAATCATACATTGATTTCCAATGTCGTCTGTGATAACGAAGGCGAGGATATATACGTGCAGGACTGCTGTTTTGACGTTACGGGCGATGAGAATACCTGCGACACGAGTTCGAATTACAATGACGAAGGAACCACAGGCTGCACTTATTTCTGCGGCGGCACCAGGGTTATTGCCGATTTCTCTGCGGAACCAACGAAAGGAGCTGCACCTTTGACCGTAAAGTTTACTGATGAATCACAGAGTGCGGAAGGCGCGATAGTTTCATGGAAGTGGGACTTTGGTGATGGCAATATGAGCACGGAGCAAAATGCCACGCATACTTACAGCACCGCTGAGCCTTACAGCTACTATAATGTGAGTTTGAACGTTACGACTTCCGAAGGGGATTCCGATGTAGAAATGAAGACCGAATATATAAAAGTGTGGAAATCTGAAGCAGCGCCGAATGCCGATTTCCATTGCGAGCCCGGTGTAGGTGACCCATCCGTGCCGGTCTTCTTCACCGATAAGTCAATAGGTGAGATAAATACGTGGGCATGGGACTTCGCTGACAATAATGTCGTGGATAATACAACGCAAAATCCTTCCCATCAATACAGCGAAAATGGGACCTATAACGTAAGCCTTGAGGTAACCGGACCCAGCGGCTCCGCCAGAGAGACCAAGTTCTACTGCATACGAGTAGGGACAGAAGGTGTGGCAAAAAGACCATTAATTGATGCTCATTTCTTCGCTTCTTCAAGAAGTGGCAGTCCACCTTTGGCGGTTACATTTACTGACATGTCGAGGTCAGCCAGCGAGATAGATTCGTGGCTGTGGGACTTTGGTGATGGAAATACCTCATCCGAAGTAAACCCAACTCATACCTACAACAGCCCAGGCATCTACAATGTAAGTCTTGAAGTAACTAATATTGCGGGTGCGAAATCCAGAGAGATGAAGATAGGTTATATTGTGGTAAGTCCATTATTCACGGACTATTTCGACACAGGAGCGCCAGCAAATCCTTATCCAAGCATATTCGGCACGCACAAAGGAAAGATAATTCCAGACAGGGATATTACGGTGAATAGAATATACACGTATCCATGCCCAGGAACGGGTGGACACACCGAATACGTGAGGATATGGAACGAAAGCGAAGGAGTGAATGGAACAGGAAATTGGAGTGGTTACCAGGGCGACTATCACAATATCACTATCTCGCCTACAATAACGCTGCGAAGAGGTCATGAATACAACTATATAATAATAACTGGCTCTTATCCACAGATAGTGCATGCAAGCGAACATATAGCTAAGATAGGAGGGAATATTACGTGTGCGAAGTTTACGGATGCGAACGGGAAAGTGCATGAGGGATGGATACCTGCGATACGGTTGTGGAAGGAATAGAAAACTTCGCAGGAAGAACTGCTAATTATTTTGAATATAACTTTAAATTATAAGAAAAAAAATTATAAATGTAAGCTAATTTTAAATACTGGTTTAACGATTCTTTCAATTATGAAAGCACATATAATAAAGCTCGTAATACTTGTATCCCTTTCCTTACTTCTAAATATAGGCGCATGTTCTGATCCCTTGTCGCTTAATACCCCTTTGATATCAGTAAACATTAG
>PIXU01000229.1 GCA_003601795.1 Candidatus Methanophagales archaeon | reverse complement strand
GTTATACGCTATATACCACAAGAAACAAAAAAAGAAAAAAAAGAAAAAAAGGAAGATATTTGGAATTGTTTTAAAATTCGAAGCATGAGGAACGAACGAAAATTCACTCCGTAACTACTTCTGCAAATCCAACTCTTCTCGATACTTTCGTTATCTGTATCTTCACATTATCCCCTTTCTTCGTGTTGGGCACAAAGACCACAAACCCCTCTACTCGCGCTATTCCATCTCCTTCTCTTCCAACGTCCTCTATTTTCACATCATACGTATCCCCAACGTTCAGGGGAGCACTTATGTCACCTCTTTCTCTACTATATCCCATTTGCCTTACACAACCTCCTATTTATTTTGCTTTTATTTTCGCTTTTTTTTTGCGCCCTTACAGAGCAGGGCGCTCGGGGCGACAGGGCAAATCCCTGCCTCTTATTCAGCAGCGCAAAGAGAAAAAAAAATCATCTTTTTTCCCTCTTCTTGCTTCCCCGTAATCATTAATATTATCCACTTATATATAAAGGGTACTAATTTTTAGAGTTTTCGCGATTTGGCGGTTTAGAGCGTTAGAGCGGCTACTGGCACCTAATACCTGACACCTAACACCCAATTCCCTCTGCGCTCAGTTCCGCTATCCTTCTTTCCAACTCCTCTAAACTCCTCTTTATCCTCCTTTCCTTCGCTTCTATCAATTCCTCGTCCCTGTTCAAATCCCGTGTCCTCGTTTCTATTGTCTTCTGCACCTGTTCTTTCGCAGGTCCGCCGTACACATTCCTCTTTTCTATGTTTGAACAGACGTCCATCGCCTCCTTTACGTTCTCCTCGGTCAGTCCCAGCTCGCTGAGTTTTTTACCGGTGATGTCCACCGCGAGCGCATCGATTCTACGCAGTAGGTCCCCTCCTGATTCCAATTCTTGGTTTTTATGCGTTAAAACAGGAGCCAGTGACGATACAATCTTATGCGCGGTTCTAAATGAAATCCCAGTCGCTCGGACAATGGTGTCCGCCAATTCCGTTGCGGTGGTGAACCCAACCAGCGTTTTCTTCTTCATTTCTTCCTTCTTCGGCTCCAGTCCCGCTACAATATGGTTCATCACGGATACCGAAGCCGCAGTGGTTTCGATCGCATTCAATAGATGTGTCGTAACCTCCTGCAAATCTCGGTTGTATGCGTAGGGTAACGCTTTGCATATAGAAAGTGCGCTCATTAAACATCCGTATACGGTGCCTGCTCTCGACCTGACGAGTTCAGCGAAGTCGGGGTTCCGTTTCTGCGGCATTATGGAACTCCCAGTTATGTAGTCTTCGGGAACACGCACAAAATCAAATTCCGCAGTGCTCCACAGTACTATCTCTTCGGCAAGTCTGCTCAGGCTAGTCATCAAATTGGCAAAGCACGCAATCGCTTCGATAATGAAATCCCGTGTGGATACGGCATCCATTGAATTCGGCATCACGGAATCAAACCCTAATAGATTCGCAGTGCTCGCACGGTCTAACGGGAAGCCGGTGGAAGCAAAAGCAGCAGCACCTAACGGGCTTACGTTTGTGCGCTCGTAAACCGCCACGAGCCGCGTAAAGTCGCGTGCGAACGCATCGGAATATGCCGACAGATGATGTGCGAGTGTAGTTGGTTGTGCATGTTGCAAATGCGTGTAACCCGGCATTACGGTATCCACATGCTCCGCAGCTTTCGCTATTACCGCGCTTCTTAACTCGTTCACGTCTTTCATAAGCGCTATCAGGTCGCCTCGCAGCGCAATCCGTATGCACGTGGCTACTTCATCATTCCTCGAGCGCCCGGTATGCATCCTGCCGCCGGTGCCCTCGCCCAGTTCGCGTGTCAGTACCGATTCAATCGCCGTATGCACGTCATCGTATGCGTGTGCGAGCAGTTCTTGCTCGATGAATTCCGCCGCACCACGCTGCTCTATTGCGATTAAACCGTTCAGAATGTCCCGCGACTGTTCACGGCTTATTATGTCCCGCTCTTTTAACATCACCACATGCGCCTTGTCCACGAGCACGTCCGCATGGAATAACCATCTGTCCGAGTCAAGCGACAGGATATAATCCAAATTCTGCGTAAATTTGTTTTGTGTTTTCATTTTTTTTCTTTCACCACAAACCTTACTTTGAAAAAGAAAGTTAACTTTACCAAAGAAACTGATATTTTTTTTCTTTTAGCACAGGTAATTTTCTTTTTTAGGAAAAAAGAAAAAGTGTTTTTATGCTATCCTGATTTTAGCCTTTATCCCTTCTATCTCGTGCTCTATTATCGCAAACTTATTTTCCATGTACGGCCTCAAATCTCCTCTTAACGAGCTTATCTCCGTAACAATTTCTTCTTTGCCTCCGTCTATCTTTTCAGAGACTTCTCCTATCGCTCCTATTGTCTCATCCTGCTTCTCCAGCATCAAACTTGTATCCTCCTTTACACTCCTCAACGTTTCATTCATCGAACTCAAAATGTCAATCATCACCTCGCCCTTCTTATCGAAACTGCGCATCAAAGCCACCTTCTTACTCTCACCTGCGCTTTTTTCTCCCGGAACATCCGCTCCACGCCTCTCAAAACCGCTGAATTCTCCTTTGTATTCCTCGTATCCCGCGTTCACTTCTTCTTCTCCCTCACAAACCAACCTAACACTTCCGTCTTCTACATTCTCCGCAAACTCCTTCAGATTAAGCGAGTCCGCAGTATTCTTGATGAACGTCCAGAATCCCGCCATCTGCACTTCCCCTCTTATCCTTATGTCCCCCTTTTTCATCATAAATATTTCTTCTCTTCTTTTTGCCTGAAACGTTATTTCCATGTCCCCACACTTCATCATCGCGTAATCCCGCAACCGATCCCTTTGCTAGGAAGTTACAATCCCTTGAATCTTTTCTATAACGCCCATAACAAATTCGAATTCTAAAACCTCCCGATAAAATTCTACGGTACGATTTACATCTTCAACCGTCAGGTTGGGAGCGAGTTTTTCCAATGCCATAGTCACTCCTGAGTTTCTGATTATAAAAAGCTTTTCGATTTTTTATTTATTTATTCCATTTAGCTCATCCATCCCGAGACCATTGACGCATTTTTAACACCCATAATCACAAACAAAGCGATTACAAGCGTTTCCATACCCGCCTTTAGGCTTATCTCACGCATTGCGAACGCAGCAGCAAAATCGGTGATTACACAAAACATCAGAGCCGCAACAAGCCCGTATCGCTGAAAAAAAAAGAGTGCCATTGCTATTATCAGCGGAAGCGAAGACAGCGTTCAAAACACCACCACCTTGACCAGCTCTACATGCGTTGCATCTGATATGACATTCGTCATACCAATCTTAATCTTAGTTTATTGAGCATAATCGCCTTTGCAATTTTAGCTGTGCTTTCTTCAAGACTCACGAGGTTTCCTTTACCATTATACAAACATTCCACCGCCATCTCGGCACCAATCGTGTTTGCCCAGAACATACCTTCCGAAGTAAGTTCGATGGTGTCCTTAGCGATTATCAGCTCACCTCTATCTACACCTCGTTTCAGTGTCCCGGAAAACGTATCAAGCGGCTCAAAATCCCATTCCCTTCTCGGTGTTTCAATGTCTATTCTGCCGTATTGAATTTGCGATACGCACCACAACACAGGAATGACATTCACAGGCACGTTAAAAACGTTTCCCGCGGTGTTCTTGTTCTTACTCTGGATGTATTTTTCACTTGTAGAAGGGTGTTTCAGGAAGCAGTCAGCCACAAAACCCGTTGCTCCTGCACCTAACCCTAAAACGTTCGCTAAACGGTTGAAATAAGTAGAATACTGGAATTTATCACGCCCGTTTGTAAAATGATTGATGTTCAGGTGCCTGTATCCGTTATCTTCCAGAAAGCTCTTTACCGTTCCAAAAATGACCTTTGCCGTTTCAATCGGTGGCGGCTCAAACTTTTTGGATATTGCCGTTTTGGGGCTGTATATCAACGGGTAAACTGAAATCCCGTCTATACCTATCTCTATGGCTTTTTGCACGTCTGTAATTACGTCTGTTTTACCCTGTCCCGGAATATCGTACAGAAGGTCTATGGAAAGGAGCGGAAAAAACGCCCGCACCGTGTTTAATTTCTCGATAACTTCTTTACTGCTTCCTCGTCTTCCAAGTGTTTTTCGTAAACCGCGATTGAACGTTTGAACACCTACACTCAGGCGATTGACGCCCAATTCCACAAGCAGCTTCATTTTAGCTTCTGTGAGTTTGCTTACCGTTGTTTCAACACTGATTTCCGCATCGGGCTCGATTTGAAAATGTTCCTTGAGCCCCATAAACAACAACTTGAGGTCTTCTGACGAAAGTGACGTGGGAGTGCCACCACCTATGTACACGGTTTCCACGGGAGAAAAGTAATCGCTCCATGCGCTCGCTTCTTCCAGAACCGAGTTCACGTATTTTGTTGTGTGCAAAGAATGCGAAGGTAACTCCTTTGTGAGAATACAAAAGGTGCATTTACCGCTGCAGAAAGGTATGTGGACATATAACGCACCCTTTTCAGCTCCTTTTTGCTCTAACCTATCGAACAACCATTCGATACGCTTCTTTTCGAGGTACGGGAAAAACGGGAACAGCGTATCATGATGTGATTTTAGCCATTTTCTTGTGTTATTGCTCTCCATATATCCTTCTAAAAAGAAAAAAGTGTTGTTAGATATACAAATAACATTCCCAAAAAACATTCGGTTTTTGAAGTTAACCTAACCAAAAATAAAAAACCACGAGATTATCACAAGACCAGAAATCTGAAGACATAGAAAATAGACTTCTGTTCTCTAGCGTCTTCCATCTTCTCGTTTTCTCGTGTAAATCCGTGTGATCTTGTGGTTACCTTATTCTGTTAAAGCCCCACCTATGAAAAAATCTTCCCCATATTTTTCGACAGCTTCTGTATATTTAAGCTTTTCTGTTTTTTCTCGATTTTTATTATTTATGACCCTGTGATTACAGAATATCAAGTCAGAAGCATAGGAAAAGAAAGTAAAGGGAGATGCAATTCAGGAGAAAGCAATTTCAAGATGACGAAGCGAATGCCTCATCTTTTTCCTCACTAAAAAGAGAAGCAAAATAGAAAGAAATGAAGAATACTTCTTCTTAGCTCAGGTACTTTTACAACATCGATAAAATCCATTCTATGCTACCACTTCATCCCCTTTGCAACTATGGCTATCCGCTTCTGCACGTATTCTACCTCTTTATCTCCGGATTCTAACTGTCGCAAGAGCACGTCAAGTGCAATTCGCTACGATTCCGCTAGCTCTATCTCCTTCAAAAAAATCCTTCCTTCTACACCGAAGAGATCACTGAATTCATGCTTCACGCCATTTTTTGCCATCAACGCGTGTATCCGATTCTTTACCACCGTTCTGTCCTTTCCAAGTTGTACTCGTAGTCTCAGCAGTTCTCTATTCAAACTTTAGGAAAGTTTGATCAAAATGCTTCGCAGTCTCTTATCTCTTTGCTCGGTATGTATGACCGCGGTAGGAAATCCGCTCTCAGTAACTTTGCAAGGTTCTTACTGTCTATCCTGTCCGTCTTTATCTTTCCCTCTGCAATTATCCTCGTCTTGCTCGGGTGTGACAACACCATCTCTATACCTCGCTCTTCAAGAAAGTCGCACACAGGATACCAGTTTATTCGTTGTTGGGCAGGGGATATACGACATCCACCTATCCGGGTTCGTAGCCCACTATGCCGGGTCGTAAATGGGGCAGCCAATCAACCTCTGGGTCTCTCGCGACCATAGGGCTTAATGGCTTACCCGCCGACCCAACAAAGCACTAATATGTGCTTCAGGGAAGTATATTTTTCATGGCATCAAACAAGAGCAATGCTAAAATTAGCCCGGTAAACAAAATAAGTTCTTTCTTGTTTTCTTAAAACAAACTAAAATTAAGGAAGATAGAGTCGAGAAATAGAGAGGGATAAAAAATGGAAGAGAAGAGAGATTTTGGGGATTTGGAGAGAGAAGTGGTAGAAACGGGAAAATGTGCGCTTTGTGGTGGCTGTGTCGCTACGTGTAGATTGCTCGATTACGGCTATCTCAGCGTAGACTTTTCTGAAGAGAGACCAGTGATAAGAGAAGGACAACAGTGTCCACCGGATTGTGGATACTGTTATTATCAATGCCCACGGGTGGAGAAACCAGCATTGAGGGAAGGATTTGAGGAGATGTATGAGGTTGTCAGTACAGACGAGGAGATAAGGAAGGCTTGCCAGGATGGAGGTGCGGTTACTTCGCTATTAGCCTATGCTCTCGAAGATGCGATAGTGGAAGGGTGTATAACCGTTGCAGATAAAGGGGAATGGAAACCGGAGGTGCAAGTGGCGATGGATAAGGCGGGATTGATAAAGGGTGCGGGCAGCAAATATACGCCTGCGGCAACGCTGACCGGTATAGCAGATGCCATTTTGAAGTACGACCTGTGGAGTGTCGCTCTGGTAGGAACGCCATGCGCGATGTCATCGTATGAAAAGATGCTCGTTGTAGGGCGAGGTACGCATAATGCGCACAACTTTTCATCCCATATAAAGTTGAGAATAGGCCTGTTTTGTCTGGGCAGTTATTCGTATGAAAAGCTAATGAAGGGATATCTTGAACATGAGCATGGTGTTGATATTAGCGATATAACAAAATTGCAGATTAGCGAGGATGTTTTACACGTGTATGCAGGAGAGAAAGAGCTGCTAAGTACGGGAATTGACAAGATAGGGGAGTATAAGCGAGATGGTTGCAAGGTATGTGAAGATTTCGCCGGGCTGTTTTCTGACATAAGCGTTGGAAATAACGGCACACCTGAAGGTAAGTCATCGGTTATAGTTCGCACGGATTTCGGGAAGGAGGTATTTGAGGGTGCTCTGGAGCGTGGATATATAGAAGCAAAGCCAATGGACAAGTCTGGTGTGGATTTGATACACAGGTTAATGAAAGAGAAGAAGGAAGCAGGGATTGCAGAGAAGGGGAGGAGGAAGAAGTTGATGGAACAGATGAAGTAATAAAAAAGGAGATTAAATCCCAATGACAAATAAATATTTACATAATTATGAATATATATTCATATAGGTAGTGAAAGAAAAAAGCAAAAAGGGAAAGGAGAAAAAAGGGATGAAGATATGCGTAACCGCAACGGCAGGAAATTTGAATGCACAGGTAGACCCGAGGTTTGGAAGGTGCCAATACTTCGTGTTCGTTGATTCTGATACGATGGCGTTCGAAGCGATGGCAAACGAAGCTATTGCTGCGCCAGGTGGAGCAGGGATTCAAGCGGCGCAGACAGTCGTGAATAAAGGAGTAGATGTGCTTATATCGGGAAATATAGGTCCAAATGCTTTTCAGGTGCTTTCCGCAGCCGGTGTGAAAATTGCAACGGGCGCATATGGCACAGTGCAAGAAGCAGTTGAGATGTATAAAACTGGTAGACTGAGTGAGGCGGGAATTTCAACAGTCGCCACTCACGCGGGAATGGGTGCTGGCGTAGGCGCAGGCGGCGGAATGGGCATGGGCGGCGGACGAGGCGGCGGTAGAGGGCGTGGCATGGGCATGGGTAGAGGTATGGGACTTGGTATGCAGCAACCAATGCAGCCACAAGCACAAGCGCCGCAGGCACCAATAGCACCAAAAACAAAAGAAGAAGAAATCGAACAGCTATCGAGCATGGCAAGTAGATTGGAGAAAGATTTGGAAGAAGTGAAGAAAAGGATAGAAGAACTTAAAAAGAGGTGATGTAAAATGGCAAGAGGAAGAAGAATAGGATTTGGAAGAGGTTTTTGGTCTGGCTTCGGACCCGGAAGAGGCATGGGAATGGGCAACCCGTATCCATTCTGCAGGAATTTTCCATGGCTTCCCAGATGGTGGTGGACAGGAATGCATGGACCAATAGCCCCAGCTCCAGGGATATATCCCGTGCCATATTATGGCTACTCCTATCCGTATTCCTACGGGAGGTGGATAAGATAAAATGAGTGGCATGGGTAGAGGAAAAGGAAGAGGTCAAGGGATAGGACGAGGAGGTCAAGGGCAAGGGAGAGGGGGTGGCAGCGGATTGGGCCCCGGCGGGGACTGCCGATGCCCAAATTGTGGATATACGATGCCACATCAAGCTGGGGTGTCATGCTATCAGCAAACTTGCCCAAAATGTGGGTCTAAAATGACAAGACCGTAAAAAGATTGTTAGGAGGTGAAAAGAAAAAAATGGGAGGAAATAGATGGAGAAACATGTATTATATGACTGGTTTGCCAGGCTGGATGCGATTTGGATACTCGCCAGGCTGGGTAGGAAGAAGCCCAACGGGAATGCCGCCAGGTGCACAGTATCTCGCCCAAACAGGACAAATGCCGCAGTTTGCTTCCTGGATACAGCAGCAAGTGCCGACAGGCGCGCCGGTTGCACCAGCACCAATGGGCATGCCAGCAATGCCAAAAGAACAGGAGATTTCTATGCTTGAATCGCAGGCGAAGATGCTTGGTGACCAGTTAGAGCAGATAAAGAAGCGATTGGAAGAACTGAGCAAGTAAAGTTTGGAGAGAAAGGAGTTAATTAGAAACGGGAGGAGAACAAAATGGGTAAATGCGAACTGTGTGGAAAAGAAGGGAGTAGAATGGAAGCAGACCACAAAGAGCTTGGACGCATTATGGTTTGCCAGGAGTGCTGGTCAAAGCTATACGAGGAGAACAGTATGGCAGCAGATATCGGTGCTTCTGGTAGCAGTTGCGCCTTTTGCAAGTAGGATAGGGGAAAGCAAGAGGGTAAATCCGCTCTTTCTTTCTCTTTTTTATTTTTTTAGAGCGCTATGCAACAACCATCGCTATTAATATGGAAGGCATTTGTTGATGAAGACCTATGTGTAGGGTGTGGGAAATGCACCGAAGTTTGCGGGACGGGTGCAATTAGGATTGCGGATAAAAAAGCAGTAGTAGATTTCAACAGGTGCATCTGCTGCGCTATCTGCGTGAGGACTTGCCCGCGAGGAGCGATTAGAATAGTTCCCTATTCGTTCCCAATTTTACAGCGAGAAGAGGAAGGGGATTTGGATGAGATAAAAGCGCAGCTAAAAGGGATAAGGGCGCAACTTGGAGAGATGGAAAGAAGTATCGAAGAGTTGTAAGTGTATAAATAAACGTTAAAAATGGAAAAGAGCGTTAAGACAAACATAAATGTGAAATGCGGAAAATGTGGCAAGCCGATATCAGGAGATGTTTACGAGTTTGAGGGCGTTAAGCTGTGTGAGGATTGCTATATGGATGAAGTAATAGCTGCTCAGCCGAAAAAGTGCGCAATGCGATGAAATGAAAAAGGAAAAGTGTTGAAACAGATAACCGTTATAAGTGGAAAAGGAGGCACGGGGAAAACGACACTTGTAGCCTCACTCGCCGCTCTTGCAGAGAACAAAGTCATTGCAGACTGCGATGTGGACGCACCAGACCTTCATCTGCTGTTGCATCCGGAAATCATAGAGCAGGAGGAGTTTAAAGGACTGAAAGTTGCCGTTATGGATAAAACGCTGTGTACCGAGTGCGGAATATGCGAAGAGACATGTAGATTCAATGCGATAGCTTTAACC
>PIXU01000228.1 GCA_003601795.1 Candidatus Methanophagales archaeon | reverse complement strand
CCTTATCCGTTGCCTTCTCCTCTCGCTCTCGCTTTGCATTCCGAATAAAATATTCTTCTTTAATGGCATACCAGGCATGAACTTGAGTCCAATAATGCCCGATAAATAATGCTAATAGAAGAACGGCAATAGGAATGAGAGCCAGTACAATTTTTATACCTAACCAGCTCCAGCCGGTCGTAAAAAACCACTGTAACATAGGAGATACTCCTTCTTTTGGTATCACTCCTGCTTCAAATAAGATAGAGACTATAATGCCTAATGAAGCAGTCAATATACTTATACTCATTACAAGGTCTCGCAAGAAAGTTCTTATTTTGTCAATTCTGATATCACAAATTTTTTCGAACGTTTCTAATTCATCTTCGTCTAAAAACCCTCAATACCATCATCAAAGACCTTCTCTCTAATTTTCCTCACTTCATCTCAAAAACCATACCAGAGAAATCTCAGGTTAATCCAATTATACCACGGCTTATTTATCTTCTCTTCACATTTTTCCAATAGCTCTTCCGCTTTCATATCAATATTTTTTGAATCGAGTATGTAAAATAATTATTTGTAACTATGGTGAAGTACAAGTATAACGAGAACTGGCGTGAGAGGGATAAGGTATACGAGGAGATGCCGGATGCAATACTGAGAATCTTGTTTCATCCTCTCGTCCAAACGTTCAATTATGTGCGAATAAGGGGATAACTGCATGGAGCGATAATGTGAGGGAATAATCTACACACTTTCCTTTACCACCAACCCCCCTCACAGAAGGAACACACATACGGAAATCGAAAAGTTTTTATCTTTTATGTATTATTCCTGTTATAAAAATCAGATAATACATCCACGAGATGAGGGGATAGAGATGAGATGGAATAAAAAGCATCTCGTGCTTGGCATCTGTATTTGTGTGGCATTTGTGCTACTTGGTGCTTTCGCGGGTGCGAGTGTGGCGTTGGTATCTGCAAGATGGCATGTGGAAGAAGGAGAATTGGTTCATACGGCGGTGGATAATGCAGTGATGCATTCTTACGAAAAATCCTGCGGATATAAAATATGATATAAAAGAGTAGAGTAGAATGAACACGGAAGTTACCTATATTATCTTGCCAAAGAGGCTTGGAGAGAAACTAAGGAAGAAAGCAGAAGCGACAGGCTATTTAACTGAGGAATTAGGAGTTGAGCTTCTGCGGAAAAGCCTAAATGAGGAATTAGACCCAGAAGACCTCGTGGAGCACTACCAAGCTTTGAGCGAGAAATATCTTGAGGAAGCGAAAGAATTTTTGAAGAAGGATTTAGTACAGGCGTCGGAGAAGTTCTGGGGTGCAACTGCATTAACGATCAAAATGTTGGCAGCAAAGAGAGGTCTGAAGTTAGAGGAGCATGGTAGTTTGTGGGCTTTCATTAATATACTTGCAACGGAGAGCAAGGACCGCGACATTATTGGATTGTTTCATGTGGCAAATGGGTTACATAAAAACTTCTATGAGAATGAAATGCCCAGAGAGGCGGTAGAGGTATCAGCAGAAGATATTGAGAAGTTAATAGAAAAATTGAGGAGGATTTCGTGATAAAAGGAATGAAGAAACTATTCGCAACGCTGGCATTCATAAGTGCGCATCCACAGCGACGGTTTATGTGCCTGACGATCACGAAAAGATTCAATGGGCGGTGGATAATGCAAGTGATAGGTTATTGTTAGGGATGGCACCTACACCGAGAATGTGAATAAGCGATGACGATTGTTGTCTGAGAATGGTCTGCTTTAACGATTGTTTAGTATTCACATGACCATCTTCAGGCATTTAGTATTTAATTTTTTGAGTGACGTGCAAATGATGCAAACCGTGAATTTTCGACAGGACTGGGGGCATTAAACAAAAGACAACCCCATGACCTAATAGTAAATTTGGAAAAATAGGAACGAGCACCCCTAAACCGGCGTTTTTACGAAGATGGTATGCGCATCCCCACCGTTCCGACCGAGAATAAGCAACTCATCATTTCTGCATACGCGCGCAACTCACTTCTGAACGCGACCATCTCCCTGTAATACTCCTCTCTCGTCACTGCTCTCGTCCTCAAATGCGCCAGACACATGTGTTCGTAGCGTTTTCAACTGCGCATTGCGATACTCTCCGCCCAGCACGTAATGCTTGAAAAGGCTCAAAACCATGAATTGGATGAACAAGAGCGCGATATGTGACCGAACGGCGAGATACTTGGGAAATTCCGGATATTCCAGTGATTTCTGAGTTCTTTGAAGAATTTCCCTATTTCCCATCGCTTTGAATACAGCTTTGGAACGTCTATGGTGCCGAGCGTCTCGTTATTCGTGAGATAGCTGTAATACACGTCCTCCATCGTCCACGACTTCTCTCCGGTCTCTTTATCTTTTTAGCCCTCGGTTCAACCTTTTTCATCACGATGAGTCGCAATTTACCGCCGTACCCCTCCATCGTAACGCGGTTTTCCGAAATCCATCTGTTGTAACCTGTCTGTTTAACCGGGTTCTATGCCCGCCACCACAATGGTTTTATACTTCTTCGCCGGCGTATTGAACGTCAAATCACCTTTTATCTTGTTAAATGACTTCGCATCGTAAAATCCCTTGTCAAACAGCACTATTTCTATATTCTCCTTACCAACTACTTTTTTGCCCTCTCGCGCATCTCAACGAGCATCGTGCTGTCAGACGTATTGCCCGGCTCGATTTTGAAACAGACGGTACTCTTGAGTTCAAAAGCCGCATAGAGCTTGTAACACCGCACACTTTTGTTCTTCACGTGGTCCCAGCCAACTTCCGCACCCTCGTACCAAAAATCTCGATTAGCATGCTGTCAATTCCAATTATACCTGTTTTTTCCTGCGTCTATGCCCCCAGAAACGCTTCACAAGTCCTTCATTCAACTGCTCAAGCTTTTCCGGATCGTCGAAGTTCATGCAGCTCGTAATCTGCTCCGTTAGTGCCGGAAAGCAGTAAATCGGGCGTTTTTCACCCACACGTCTCTTGAAGTTTGAGATGTCGCCTGGTCGTGGAACGGGGTCAGTGCCACAGATTATGCATTTCCAGAATTTGTCCTTCCTCAAGAACGCCAGCAGGTCTTTGACTTTGCAATCGAGCAGTCCGGCAAAGAAAAACAATTGTCTTTGGGCTGTAATCCCGCCACTCACGTTTATAACACAGTCTCATGTAATCATTGATAAAATCGGTACTCAGCGCTCGGGACAGCATTGCTCGCAATTTCATCTTTCCACCATTCTTCTCCCGCACAATGGCTACGGCAATGACATATTTGCGAACCACACTGAGAGTTGACTGACGTCTTCCACAGAACCGATTTCTGACATTTATACCACGTTGCACATTTTATTGGGCATGGCTCATCATCCCCTCCAAAGATGGCTTTAACACCTCTAAATAAGAAAGGGGATGATATATTTTTTCCTCAAAATCCTGAAAAAATTAGTTTACATGATACGGATACTGCGGTTCTTTATCTTTATATTTAGAGCCTATCCGAAAAATATAAAAACAAAGATACCGATAGTAAAAAGGGATGAAAATGGATGTAAGAAAAGATTATCAGATACCGGACGAGCTCTGGGAAAAGATTGAGCCATTGTTACCGCCGCCGAAACAGAAGAAGAAGTCTGGACGACCAAGAATGGACGATAGGAAAGCAATGACTGCTATCTTTTATATCCTTCGCACAGGGTGTCAGTGGAAAGCTCTGCCAAGGTCTTTAGGTGCACCCAGTACAGTGCATGATAGATTCCAGGAATG
>PIXU01000227.1 GCA_003601795.1 Candidatus Methanophagales archaeon | reverse complement strand
GTGGCGGCATGGACCAAGAGAAGGAATGACTATGAAAAGAAGATCAACTGGAAGTTCACGAAGGAGAAGGCTGATAAGAAGTTGTCCAAGTATTATGTCTAAGGATTAAATTGTTGAGACACTAGATTCTCACCAGCTGGCGAGTATGAATTTATCTCGGCACGCCTGTGTACTCTGCGCTCTCCGCGGTGATAAATCACTATATTTTTAGACACTGCTTCTGAACTGTATCTTTCCTGTATTTACATCCTTTTATACCACTTAACCGCCCAGAAGATACCAAAAGAAATAACAAACGTCAATGCCACCCACGCGATTTTTATTAGGAATGTCCCACCTTTATTCTCCTTCTGTTCCCATCCATTTACTGACTTATCCCAGTCATGTAAGAAAACGTCCTCGTAAAAAGAAGCTATCTCCTCGTTCTCTACTATTACGCCTGCTTCCCTGTTATGAACCGAATTGGCGTTCCAGTTCAGCGATGCTATCAGCACTTTTTCACCATCCACGATTAACCCCTTGTTATGTATTTTAGTTAGCCCTGAGGAATCCAAATCTGCCAATTTCGCCTCTAAACTCAAATTATCTTTCCTCGACCGTTCGTTTAGCCACGTAACGGCTTCATCATTGTTGTTCCCACCTTCTAAATACCTGGAGTCCAGCAGCACTTTTACGTCGCATCCTCTTCTCGTGGCATCTACCAAAGCAGCAAAAAAGGGATTGTCTTCTTTATCCCAGAATCGCCTGGTTAAGAACTGCTGCACGTAAATACTTTCTTTTGCGTTGTTTATCGTATCCAGTATCGTTTCGTTATTCAGAGCCGTATCGGGAGCCAAAACAGGAATGACGCTAAAATTGGCGGTTACGGTAAGCGGCGCGAAAACAGGCACGTAACTGCCTTCGGGTATCTTCCTCTTGCTCATCACAAATTCTTTTGTTTCTAACTTCACTAAACCTTGCGAAGAATCTTTTCCACGACCACGATAGAAATCATCAAGAAATACCTGTTTGAAGTAATTCGCTACTTCTGCATTCCTTATTACGATGCCCCAGCCGCGGTTTCCAAAGGAGCTGTTATACGGGATTCCAGTATTTTTCCAGTTTTCCGTCGTTATCAGGGTACGTTCATTGTCAATGACTGCGTATTTAGCGTGATTTATGAACGGGTCGTGACAGAAACGAACTTCCCCACCGCTATCTTTTATTTTCGCTGCAATATACCACTCTTCATCTTTGATACCGCCAACTGGACGGTCTTCGAGCAGCAAACACACGTTCACGCCTCGATTTAAAGCATCCAAAACCGCATCCATGAGGTAAATGCTCTCAAACTGGTAGAGGTTAATATACAAAGAGGTAGATGCTGTTTCTATTTCGCGTTGCAAAACGGAAAAACTACAATCTGGAGATACAAAGGCGGTTACTTCGCCAGAACAAGTGATTTTTTCGGGTGCGTGATACGAAGCGCCAAACGTGAGCAGCAGCCAGTCTTTGCACTGATTTGTATTCTGAAACTCGTTTCGTTTGTAAATCATTCCTTCTCTTGGCTTCTTTAACGGCTCAGCCTGCCAGCCTACTCCCTTGTAAGAGGATTCACCGTAGATCACAGCATCCACTTCTTTTCCGCTCTTGTCTTGTAATAATACTTCGTCACCACTGTTGCGTAATGCAAATCTGCCTTCTGTTTGCAGTTGAGTAACGTCGGGGTTGGAATCCGTGCCGTATTCGAAATCAGGAGAGATGGTTTTACGGGATACGTTACTTATTTGTTCTGCAAATGCCGTAGCGTTTCTCGTAACGTAGATTGTCTCGCCTGGAGCAATAGCGAAAGTAGGGAATATGATTTTTCCTTCGTTATCCGTTATGCTCCATCCTTCGATGTTTACGGAATGAGAGCTTGGATTAGTGATGGCAACGTATTCCTCCGGCTCATTTTTTGTAGCAGTGTTTGGATAGATTTCGGTTATTAGTAAATTCGGTGGTGCGGTGTTATCAGAAGGGGAATAAGCAAATGCGCCTTGTGTTAAGGTTAAAAGGAAAGAAAGTATAAAAATTGCCATGAAACATTTAAATGCCTCTTTTTCTACCATTTTTACACTTATACTGCCACATCCTATTCATTAAAGTTGTTGCATAATTAAAAAAAACCACTCTAAGAGCTTATTTTCTCACCTCTCATCGCTTATTTTTAGTAGCTACCATTCACGCTCTATTTCTATGCGAGATAAATCTTATTGCGCAACAACTTTATTCTTTAACCGCTACCAAAAATATCCTATTGAATATCAGTTCCATTTCTCCGTGGTTATTTGCCTGCTGAACAAAAGCATCTTTCACTATTTCCTTAAAGGAATCTGTATAATCTGTGTTGATCTCAACATCATAAAAATCTTGGCTTAGATAACCCGCAACAGCACCAGATGAAAATATATTAAAAACCTCTTCCGGCGTGTGTTTCGTCCTTATGCTCCCTATTTTAGATAAAACTATCCTAAATCGGTATTTCTCAAACAACCCTCTATATTCATCTGCTGTCTCAAGGAAAAACCAGGGCTCTTTAAAGTGAGTGAAAATGCCTTTTGTTCTTGGATATTCTTTTGCCTTTTCAACTGCTTCTATAAAATTAGGGCTATATACCCTTTTGCCAGGTGCCTGTATCCCAATTCTACCACCTTTCCGTAAAGCGGTGTAACAATTTTCAACTGCTTCTTGTGGCTCTCTAAACCATTGAAATGAAGAATTGCAAAATATTACATCGAAACAATCCTTATAATCCATTTCTTCCGCAGCTTTTATCTCAAAGGTTATACTGTCTAAACCTCTGCCTTTCTCTATTGCCTCTCTGATCATCCCTTCTGAAGGATCAATCCCAATTATTGTGCCTTTTGTTATCTCCCTTATCTCCCTCGTTAGATTGCCAACACCACATCCCAAATCTAAAACGTCATCACTATTCCCTATCTCTAAGAGCTCTAAAAGTGTATCTGCTACGGATTTCTGCACCAACGAATAATCTTCATATTTGGTGGCGATTTTTGAAAAATCCACTCTACTCATACTTATATTCTCCTTGTGGCAGTTTCATCTTAATTCTTCACTCCGCTCAAACAACAGCTCAACAACCCGCTCGGTGACGTCAACACCGCAAGCGAGTTTTATACCTTTTCCGGAAGGTGTTGCATTAACTTCGAGCAGAAGCAGACCTTCTTCACCTTCTATCAAATCAACACCCGCGAAATCCGCGCCTACTGCTTTTGCAGCACGTATTGCAAGTTCTCGCATTTCTTCCGTTAGCTCACACTTAACTGGCGTTCCACCCTGACTCAAATTGCTAACAAAAGAACCTTTTCGTGAAACTCTGTAAATCGCACCTAATGCCTCTTCACCAACTACAAAAACCCTTATATCTCGTCCGGGGTTGGGCACGAACTCCTGTAAATAAAGCACGCCTCTTTCTTTCAGTAGCTCTCTGAGTTTTGATGCTAACTCAGATTCTGGTTGAGAACGCTCAAGTTTGATTATTCCCTCCCCTTGACTTCCAAAAATCGGCTTTACCACAACAGATTCAAATTTTTCTATTGTTTTCATAGCGACTTCAAACTCAGAAGTAATTACCGTCTGTGGAATAGGTAAGCATGCGAGTTTGAAGAGGTAGAATGAGAAGAATTTGTTTGCTGCGTTCTGGATTGCAGTTGGACGGTTCATAACGATTATTGAATTTTCAAACGCTCGAAGCAGGTCGAACTTGAACGAAATGGTTTCAAGCGAGAAACTGATGCCAACGTCACGAACAATGATAGCATCGAGTTTTAAGTGTTCTGAATCCGCATTGAAAATGGAAAAGTCAGAAGCAGCGATGGATGCGCTTAACGTTGAGAGGTCAATCGGGAAGGTTTTCGCTCCTCTTTTGCGGATGCTATTCAGGAATGCACGGGCAGTCCAGTCGTCAGGGTCGGTCAGGACTACGCCTATATTTGCGGCTTTTGTGTTTTGGTTTGGGTCGTGCATTTTGGTTTTGAGTAGCGAAGGGAAGAGAGAAATTGGAGAATATACCGAAAGCCTTCTTCATCACTGTGTCGTTTTATTATGTACGTCCAACTTTACGCCCATTGACATACACATCTGCACTTGTAACACTTTCGATTGTAATTTTTACCGTCTCTCTTTTAAGTATCTCAGAAATCACTTTACGAGCTAAATCTTCCTTATTTTCGAATTCGATTTGCTGAAGTTCACTTATTACAGGTAATTTTGAAAGCCATGACCTGTAAACCTCTTTTTCTTTACAGGGTATTATTATTTTCTTCTGTTTAAGATTTTTGTTAAAATTTTGTACAAGATCAATCTCTCTTTTCACTTCTTCTGACTCAAGAGCTGCAGAAGTTACAATTACAATAAAATATTTGCACTCCTTTATGGTTTTATCAATGTCTTCTCGCTCTGGTTCCCCTTTCTTTATGTCCTCATCAGCCACAAAAGCCGATCTACCTATCTTTTTAAGCGCCTTTTTAAGATGCTTAGCATAATCTAATCCAGTTAATGTTTCATAGCAAATGAAAATGTTTTTAGACCTCTTTGTATTATCTTTCTTATCTATTGGGTTCATGGTCATTTCTCCTCCTTAAAAAATACGTTACTGCCAATAATCCCGCAATTGCAAATACTGCTTCAAACCCCGGTATTCCCCACTTTTCTCCTTCTTCATCTATTGGTATTTCATGCTTTTCAATTCCTTCATCTATGATACTTTTGCCTACATTTATCGTGTAACCCATATTCCGCACATATAGATATAAATCACATCTAATTTCTAATTTAATACATAACTTCAAATAAGCCACACTTCCTGTCGAATATTAATGTCACAAAATGTCATAAGTATGTGGGAGGAGTCCCGGGACTCCGTTGAATACAGCAGTAAAAACATGGACCACCTTGGCATCGTAGCCAAGGTATGCAAGGAAATAGATTTAGCGAGCGAGATAGATAGGATTGTGGGCATGGATCCGCGGCAGAAAGTGAGCTGTGGGGAAGCAGTCGTGGCAATGGTGCTGAATATGCTGGGATTCGTTGACAGACCCTTATATCTCTTCCCGGAGTTCATGGGGACGAAACCGGTGGAGATATTGATAAGAGAGGAGCTGAAACCGGAGGATTTCAACGATGACGTCTTAGGGCGGACTTTGGATAAGTTGTACAGAGCCGGACCCGAGGGAATATTCATGCAAATCGCCGCCAATGCTTATGGGGAATACTTAGGGCGATTCTGGCACAACGACACTAGTACGATAAGCCTTCAAGGAGAATACGAGCATGAAGAAGGCGATATTGACGCAGTCCCAATAGAGATAACTCACGGCTTCTCCAAGGACCACCGACCAGACCTGAAGCAGTTCGTTGTTTCGCTGGTCATGTCAGACAGTTTGCCCGTTTTTATACAGGCTTTGAACGGCAATACATCCGACAAGGACCATTTCAGAGAGATCGTGCAACAGTACGGGCAGTCATTACGGGATAAGTGGGGTGAAGACAAAATATGGGTATGGGATAGCGCAGCGTATTCGGAGAAGAACCTGAAAGCGATTTCTAAAGACTACATTTGGATAACAAGGGTACCTGAGACGCTAACAGAAGCAAAAGACGTGCTGGAGAGCGCAGATATGGAAAAGATGCGCAGTACTGCTCTCAATGGTTACCACATCTTTACCACCGAGGTAGAATACGAGGGTGTGAAGCAGCGTTGGGTCGTGGTATTCTCGGAGAAAGCGTTTGCAAGAGAGACGAAGACGCTGGAGAAGAAGATAGGGAAGGAGAAAGAGAAGGTGGAGAAGGCGGTCTGGCATTTCAACAATCAGGAGTTTTACAGCCTGGAAGACGCGCTGAATGCTGCACGGGAGATGGAAAAAGGGTGGAAGTATCACAAGATAAGCGCGACTGAGGTCGTGACGAAGAGGAAGAGAAAAGGCGAGGGGCGGGGGAGACCCAGAAAAGACGAGCCTACCCAGACGGTTTACCGCGTAAAAATAGCGCTTGCGGAGGAGAAATCCGCGGTAGAGCGCGAAACGCTGAAAAAGGGGAAGTTCATCGTCGCTACAAACGAGTTGGACAGTGAGAAGCTCGGCGATGAAGAAGCGCTTAAGTCGTACAAGGAGCAGCAACATGCGGAAAGGGGGTTCAGATTCCTCAAAGACCCGTTATTCTTTGCGCACAGCCTGTTCCTGAAGAAGGAAAGCCGGATAGTTGCGATGGTGATGATAATGGGACTTGCACTCATGGTTTACGCTATTGCGGAGCGCAAGTTGCGTGAAGCACTGGAGAAGGTAGATGAGACAATACCGGATCAGAAGGGCAAGCCAACGAAGAAACCAACGATACGCCGTGTTTTTCAGGTGTTTGAGGGTATTACCGTCCTTTACAAGGGCTCGGAGATGGTGAAGGTCTTGAATATGAAGCCGATTCATCAGAAAGTCCTTTCTTTGCTCGGTCATGAGTATGAGCGGATGTATTGCACCGGTTACGGGTAGATACGTCTTTACCTGGTTCGAGGAACAGAGCAACGCAAAGCGGAGCGGAAGGCATTGGTTAATCCATTCCTTCTTCTTTTTCTTCCAATATAGGGGGTGAAATAGGGGGTGAAAGAACAAAATCGTGATGACGTGCGGATATGAACATGCCCAAGCATGAAGAACCATATTCAACGGGTTCTTATCTGTGTGTAATTCTTAATATATTATGTTTAAAGTTTTAAAATGCGGAATATGGGGTAATTGCTATCATCTTACCAATTACCCCTCCAAATTTTTCCCATGCAAGAATTATACTTATTACAAGAGCTGCAAGACTTATGATAAGACCCCAAAAAGTAAATAAACTCGACCTTTTGTCCATCCAAGAATGAATATTTTCTTTGTCCATCATATCGCTCATCCCGCCTCCTCCTTTTCTAACCCGCCACAAATGAAACATGCAATTGCTGCAATAGCCCATAAAATGAAAAAAGTAGAAGTTCTGTCACCAGTAGGAGGTCATAAATCACTCAAGCCGGCAGTAGAAAACGGAGCAGATGCAGTCTATTTTGGCGTGGGTAGGTTCAATGCGAGACAGCGTGCAGAGAGTTTCACTGTAAAACAGCTCCGTGATGCCGTAGCATACGCACATGATAACGGTGTACGCGCATACGGCGCATTTAATATCCTGATAAAAAACAGTGAACTGTGTGAGTTCTTCTATACAATATCCGATGCATACGCCACTGGCATAGACGGAATAATAATCCAGCACATCTCTTTTGCACGCATACTTAAAGATGAGTTCCCCGATTTGAGAATCCATATATCAACGCAGGCAGGGATAACAAACACGTACTTTTCTACGTTACTTTCCAGTGCTGATAGGGTCACGATTCCAAGGGAGTTTACACTTGCAGAGCTAAAAGATTTTGCCAAAAAGATAGGGCTAGAGACAGAGGTATTTGTCCATGGTGCTTTATGCTTCAGTTACAGTGGCATGTGTCTCTTCTCAAGCTTATTAGGCGGCAGAAGCGGAAACCGCGGTGTATGCGCACAGCCGTGCCGAAAGAGATACAACAACAGCTACCTGTTAAGCACAAAGGAGTTATGCCTCGCCGGCAGGATTCCTGAGATAATATCGGCAGGAGTGACCTCATTAAAGATCGAGGGGCGGCTCAGAAGTCCGCAGTATACTGCGCTTGCAACGCGTGTCTACCGCCTTTCGGTGGATTCGTATTATGCCGGGAATTTCCGGCTGCCGGAACAGGAATTGAAGGAGTTAGCACTTGTCTTCAATCGCGAATTTACCGAGGGCTACATGTTCGGTGCACGTGAGATCATAGCCGATGACAGCCCGAAGAATCGAGGTGTCTTTCTGGGTCTGATTGAAGAGGACACTATGATTACACTGCATGAAGACCTCGCGGTTAGTGACGGGATAAGCATCTGGACAAAAAACGGGATTGATGGTGCGGTTATAAAGCGACTGGAAAAAGACGGTGGTCCGGTCGCTTCAGCATCTACGGGCGAAAGAATAAAACTGTTCATTCGCGCAGATACAGGTGATAGAATCTACAAGACCTCGTCACGGAAGAAGACTCAGTATGCACCTGTAAAGCCAAAACCCAAAATAGACGCGCCGGTAAGATCAAAGCAGCGGCTACAAATACCGGAAATCGAAAAGACAGAATCAGACGGTCTTGAGATATTAGCAAAGGTATATTCTAAAGAGGACGCAATAGGCGCATTAAGAGCAGGTGCTGACTATGTCTTTTACTCGGTGTTCGCACACGATTTTCATGATTCCGGTGCGTTACCATATATCCCTCGGATCCTCTTGGACTCCAATGCAAAGTACGCTATAAGTATGGTGAAGGATTCAGAGGCGGTACTGCTCGGAAACGGCGGGCTTTTATCTGCGCTATCAAAACCAAAAATTTATCTCGACTATTCCGCTAACGTCTTTAACGATATAGATATGGCTTTTGTTAAGGGCGCCGTTCCGATAATCTCTCTGGAGCTCAATTGCGATGAGCTCCATGAATTCGCAAACAAAAATTTCGCGGTTCTTGTTCACGGCAGACCGGTACTTATGACCACCAAATATCCGCTCAACGTGCGATCGTTGAAGGACGAACGGGGTTTTGCTTTCCCCGTACGAAAGGAATTCAATTACACGCAGATACTTAACAGCTTGCCCATTGGTATCTTCAATGACATAACCATGCTCCTGGATTTGGGTATAAACAAATTTTTTCTTGACCTTACAGACGGGAAAGCAGAGAAGATAATTCGTCTGTATCGGCATATCCTAGATGGAAAACCTGTTAAAAAGTCCGTACTGCGGAAACACACACGGGGGCATTTCAACAGGGGAGTCTAGGGGAGTCACCACAAAAAAGCCGATGGTTTTTGTGCTGACAGAGGCTGTCCCGCAATTGCTTTTGGCGCCAAAAATTTCGCCTCTTTTTGGATTTGAAGCTCTATTTGCCTTTCTTTTTCTCCTGATTTTGGATTGTTGGACAGCCTCGTATGCACATTTTCGGATGGTCATATTTTTAAAGTTCCTAAGTTTAGTTTATCGCATCAAATACGCCTCCTCTCAGATGGCTACTTTAAATTGGCTTATTAGCGGTTTAGCGTATTAGCGGTTTGGTTCCAATTAAACTAAGCCTCTAAGCCTCTAACCTGCTATCAAAGCATCTTTTCAAGTTCCGTCTTGATGAACGCAGCCATTTCATTACAATATCCATGCGTAGCAGTCCCAACAGTATGCAGTTCCTTCGGCTCGCTTGCCTTTGCGTATGTCTGCTGTGCGTTCTCATAAGGAATGACCGTATCGTTCAGGGAATGAATCATTACGAACTTTCTCGGGGGTATTTTATCAAGATACATGTCTGGGTCAATGGATTTGTAGAATCGAATCACCTCAGGGCCGTTCAGTTGCCCGGGAGCAATCGCAGCATCTATTCCGTAACCGCACGTGCTGATTGCAATCACACCGCGTGCTTCAGGGTCAAGTGCACAGGCAATAATCGCAAACCGTGCACCGTTGCTCTCACCTGCAAATACGATACGCTCTGCGTCTATCCCGGGCTGATCACGTAAGACCTCGACAGCAGCAAGTGCATCGTGCACCATCTTATGCTCAGTCGGCTCTTCACCCTTCAAAAACATCTGTAAATCATCTCGCATGTCTATAACACCCAGGTTACGCTGGTCTATTGCGATACTCGCATATCCAAGATCGCAGAGATATTTCGCAAGTCCCTGCTCACCTTCTTTTGTTACGGTTGCTCCTGGAAGCAGCACGACTCCCGGAACGTCTTTTTCGTGCAGTGTTCCGGGCATTCGCATAAGTCCTACCATTTGTGTGCCTCTACTTGTAAACACGACTTCGTAAAGCGTGTAATTGTCAGCAGTTTCAAGCGTTATCAGTTGATATTCCGGCGTGCATTCAGCATCAGGATATTCAAGCATCCCGTCATCGGTAACGCGCCAATCCGGTCGGGTGACGCAGCCCGAAAGAAATATTGCGGACACTATTACTGCAATAACAACTACAGCTGCAAACAATCGTTTCATTTTTCATTGTATAAAAAATGTAACTTCCTTCTATTTAAGTCAAGACACGGATTTACACGGACTTATTCTTTCTTCGTCTGTGTTAATTAAGCCCTTTCAGGCTTGCGGGAATGTGGGCAGAGCTCCCTTAGCGTTAATCTGTGTCTATAAATAATTTATTTTCCTTGTCACGGTCACTTCATCCTCTTCATCATCTTACCCATTGACGTCGACATCGGCATTTTCATTCCTCTCATCCCCGGTATTTTCCCGCTTCCTCGTCCCGAAGTCAGACCTTTCATCATCTTTTGCATCATCCGGTGGTACTTTATCAGCTCGTTCACCTCCGCAGTTGTCGTCCCGGAACCCCGTGCTATTCTTTTCGTCCTCGACCCATCTATTATTCTCGGCTCGGTCAGCTCCTCCTCTGTCATCGAGTCCATCATCACTTTGTATCTCTTCAGTTTATCTTCGGTAACCTGATATATCGTATCGTCTAAATTAACATCGAGCCCCAGCCCAAGCCCACCTAAAGGCAGCATCTCCATCAATTTCTTCAGTGGTCCCATCTTCTTCATCGCTTCTAACTGCTTATACAAATCCTTTAACGTGAATTTACCCTTCAGGAAGTCTGCATCCACATCCTCCGGCTTTAAACTCGCCTCCGCAGTCTCTATCAGTGACTTTATGTCGCCCATTCCGAGCAGCCGTGAGATGAACCCATCGGGTTCAAATCGCTCAAAATCGTCTGTCTTTTCCCCTGTGCCTATAAAAGCCACCCCGGAATTCGTTTCCGCGACGGCAGAAAGCGCACCACCGCCCTTCGCCGTTCCGTCCATCTTGGTGATAATTATGCCTGTGATTCCAATTGCATCGTCAAATGCATGCGCCTGCACCGACGCCTGCTGCCCTATGCTCGCATCCAGAACGAGAAAACGCTGTTCGGGATTTATTGCCTTTTTTATATCCTCTATCTCCTTTATCATCTCTTTTTCCAGTGCATGTCTCCCTGCGGTGTCTATTATCTTGACGTCATACTTCTCAAATTCTTTCACGCCGGCATTCACGATGCCCATCACCCCTTTTTCTCGTTCAGGTAGGTTCGCACCGTCGTAAAAAGGAACGCCTATCTTTTCGCATAGCTGCCTCAACTGTTCCGCTGCTGCGGGTCTATAAACGTCAGCACAGATAACCGCAGGTTTTAAACCCTTCTTTTGATAATACCTCGCGAGTTTAGCACACGAAGACGTTTTTCCCGTGCCATGCAGACCCACCATCATTATCCTCTGCGCCGCTAAAGGAACCTCCACGCCCCTTCCTATGATGTTTATCAACTCCTCGTACACTACCTTTATCACATGCTCCCTCGGGTTCAGCACCAACTTCTCTTTCAAACTGCGCTCGCGTATGCGGCTCGAAATCTCCTTTACCAGTGAAATCTTGACGTCCGCCTGTATCAACGCTCGCTGTATATCCCGCACCAGCTCGTCCACTGTTTGTTTGTCTATCCGCTTCGCCTTTGCTATCTTCCGAATCGTTTCCTTCAACGAGCTGCTTAAGTTATCTAACATCCTTTCCCATCACCATACTAATTTTAATTAGATTGGTTTCTATTTATCTTTTACTTCTGGTGGACGTATTTCTCTCCCTTCCGTGTGAATCTTGTGTAATCTCATGGTTCTATATGAATATTAAAATTCCAGCTCCCCCGCTATCTTCGTCCCCATATTTATCGTTACCTCCGCTATATCCCCACAATATTTCGCTATTCTTCCCAAACTCTCCAGGATAGAAAGAATATGTACTTTGTCGGTAATACTCAGCTCTTCTGCTAATATTCGCTCATTTAGTCCCTCCAACTTGTCAGCCAGCGCATTCGCATCCCGTATCGTTTTGTTCGCCTCCTTCATATCCATATCCGACAAGGAAGCCAGCGTCCTGGTGAATATGTTTTCGGTGCGAAAGCCGATTTCTTTTATACGCTTCAACGTTGCGACTCTCAATGCCGCTTCGGGTTCCCGTACCGCGTTTGTTTGATTCATTAACATTACATTCTTCGCTATGTTCTCCACGTGGTCGCCTATCCTCTCCATGCTCTTCACTATTATCCGGTATCCCAGGCTATC
>PIXU01000226.1 GCA_003601795.1 Candidatus Methanophagales archaeon | reverse complement strand
ATCGGACACGGGCGAGCACGCGGCGCACAAAGCTTTCGTGATGGATTCGATAAGCAATTCAGACATGGAGGATGCGAATGAAGCGTGTATTGCGTGCCATACCTCGATACCGGTGAAGATACAGTGGATGCATGCACGCAGTTTAGAGTTCAATGCGACGTATGATAAGGGTCTGGTATTACCGCCAACGCACTTCAATACATCCGATTACGAGGCTAATGGCACCGTAAATGTGACGTCATACGGTAACTACAGCGGAGGCGCGAACACAACTGTGTTCCCCACTCCGGTAACGGTATGGAGCTAACAAAAATGGAAGGAGTTGTGCACTTTGTATAGAATCAAAAACATAGATGAGAAAAAACCGAAAGTTTTTTATTCCCTTTTTCTTTTTATTACTAAAATGGTTAGATGTGGGGAATGAGGAATGAATAGTAGAAGGTTATTGCTGCTGACGATAGCAGTCGTCGCGGTTGGCGTGTTCGCATTACCGGGTACGGTGTCGCTCTTCAGCGGGCAGCATGCGTGGTATAATATCTCTTCACAAACATACAATCAGATACCGTGTAAGAAATGTCATGCAGATGTTTACGAGGAGATGATGAGTATGGAACCGCTGAGTAAGAAATTCGCAGGTGAATCCAGTTCGCCACATAGTTACATGGACGAGAACTGTGACCTGTGTCACCGAACTTGCTTCAAAATGACTTATAATAGTAGCACAGGTAAATATGAACCTTCATCGGGATACACATACGCAAGGGGCTATGGCAGTGGTTCAGAACCCGGTGTGGAAGCTCATGCGGTCTCCACAATAGAATGCATGGACTGTCATGGTATCTCTACCGATAGCGGGGGCGGGAAATGGAACCACATGGGTTATGAAGAATATGATCAGCGGTGTTATCTCTGTCATGGAGGTTTAGGATATTACCGTGGAACGTATATTACGATTCCCAGCAGGTATTATTATAACTTCATCTCAGCAGGTGGGTTCGGGCTTGGCACCACTGACGATGACGACCCCAGCATAAATCCCAGAGCAGGAAAGCACGCGGCGCATAAAGCCTTCGTGCTGGATTCGATAAACAATACGGAGCTGGAAGGTTCAAATGAAGCATGTATTGCGTGCCATACCTCGATACCGGTGAAGATACGGTGGACGCATGGACGCAGCTTGGAGTTCAATGCAACCTATGATAAGGGTCTGGTATTACCGCCAACGCACTTTAATACATCCAAGTACGAGGCTAATGGCACCGTGAATGTGACCTCATACGGTAACTACAGCGGAGGCGCGAACACGACCGAGTTCCCTGAGCCGGTAACGGTATGGGGTTGAATAAGAGTTAAAAACATTTTTCCCTTCTCTTTTTATCTTCTCTCCTGTCCTACCTGTCCTATCCTTCTTATTCACGCTGAAGCTGGTGGCATGAGATTGATGGAAGAATTCATCCTGCGCTTGATGTGGGTGTATGAATGTGAATGGAAAATTATAAATAGTGTCGGGGGTAAACTTAATTATTGTGCTAAAAATGGACAAGGGTTTGAAGGAAGTTTACGATGGAATAAAGAAGATAATCACGATTACCGAGAAAATAGAAGGGCATACGAAGGATATAGCGGAGATAAAGGGCAGGGTAGGCGCGATAGAAGGGCGATTGGATTCGATGGAAGGGCGATTGGATTCTTTAGAGGCGGGTCAGAGAGAGATAAGAGCCGATATTCAGAAACATACAGAGGATATAACGGAGATAAAGGAGAAAGTAGGAGCGATAGAAGGGCGATTGGATTCGGTGGACGGGCGGTTGGATTCTTTAGAAGCGGGTCAGAGAGAGATGAGAGCCGATATCCAGAAACATACGGAAGATATAACCGTGATGAAGCGAGATATAGCGGGAATAAAGGAGAAAGTAGGAGCGATAGAAGGGCGGTTAGATTCGGTTGATACCGAGCTGATCTCACTTAAAGTGGGGCAGAAGGAGATGGGTACCGATATTCGAGTGATAAAGGATAGACTGGAAGTGAAAGAAGAAATATACGCGTTGAAGGAGCGATTGAGCGCGGTTGAAACCGAGATAGGCAAAGGTAAAATTAAGGCTTGAAGATACATGAAAAATAAATGTATCCCGCCGGAGGTGGATTCGGTTTGACAATTGACACAAGATTCTGCTCTCTGGCTTCTTGCATCTTCTCAATCTCTCGTGACCGGGAAAACAGGAAAGAACACGGAAAGCATAGTGGGAAAAAGGGAAAGAGGAAAAGTTTTAATGTAAATAGCAAGATAACTTAAAATTAAAACATGGAGAAGAGAAATATTTCGTGGAATAAGTTGAAGAAATATTCTGGATTATGGGTAGCAATTGCAGGGGGAAGAAATACTGACAAGCGGAAGGACTCTGGAAGAAGTGATGAAGAAAGTCGAGGCGAGTGGCAAAAAAGCTGAGGTCTTTCAGGTTCCCTTAGAAGAGGAGGTGTACATCCTTGCCTTTGTCTTTTGATTATGAAGAAATAGCTGGTAACTTCTATCTCGTTATTCCCATCGAACTAAAAGCGAATGAAAAGCGATTTTTAACCAGAGCTTATGTGGATTCCGGAGCAAGCTTTAGTATATTCAATGCCGAGATCGCGGATTACTTAGGTCTGGATTATCGTAAGGGGGATAAGATATATCCAGCAAGAGTTGGAGGACACATCTGTGCGTGTATAAACGAGATTTTTATTTCTATCCACGATATAGAAATACGCTGCAAGGTTTTGTTCTCTGATGAATTCATGGTCAAGTTCAATCTATTAGGCAGAGCTGGTATATTTGATAGATTTAGAGTATGCTTTGATGATCCAGAGAAAAAGCTTTATCTTTATGAGAAAGTGTAAGGGCAACATACAAAACGTTCGTTATGAGTTATGAGTGCGATAAGCAATCTGAATTCTTTTAGAAACTGTCAAAAGGTGATAAGTATGGATAATCCGGACAATGAAAGATAATCTGTGTAATCTTGTGGTTGGTTATAAAATGTGCTGTGTTGCATAACTATAAATATAGATGTTTTCCTATGGAATGGATTATGAGAAAAGAGCGTTGGGGGAAGAAATACAAAGATAAGCGAAACTGGAGAGAATACAATGAAAAACTTGTAGCTCGTGGAGAAGCATATATTTCCCTGGATTTCATTGAAACGTAGGATAAAGATTTAGAAAAGTTAAACAGAGGGAAGGTAGGCGCACCATATGTATATCCTGAATGCCTGATGGTGTTTTTGGCGTATTTACATCTGTTGCTGAACATCGATTACAGAGGGCTTAAAGGATTTCTTAGGGGTTTATCCAGGCTTATCAGCTTTGATGTGCCTGACTATACCACCATTTGCAGACGAGCAAACAAAGTCGCTATAGAGATAAAAAAGACCTTGATTTCCTATAAGGACAAAGAGGTGGTGGTTTACCTTGACTCTTCCGGCGCGAAGGTAACGAATCGT
>PIXU01000225.1 GCA_003601795.1 Candidatus Methanophagales archaeon | reverse complement strand
ATATATTCGCGTCTGAGTCTAAATAAAAAATGGGAATATATGACTAACCTGATTAAGGTAAAGTTTGATGGGGCAGAGATATGGATAGAGACGGATGAAGAAGCGGCAGAAGCAGCAGCAGTCCCTGAAAGGGTAAGTGTATTAGAGAAAGCGGAGAAATTTATCCCATTCGAGAAGGTTTCTGACACTATAAAGGCATATTGTACCGGGCTTGTTAAAACATTTAAGGGGTTAGAACCCGAACATTCCCCGAACCGGATAAGTGCAGAGTTCGGTCTCAAGTTCGGTGGTGCAGTATCTCCGAAAGCCCATATTAATACTTCTGTATAATAACGATAACGGTATTGCGCCATACTTATATCACGCATAAAGATGAAGATCTAAGGGCTGTCTTCTAAATAGGCATCGTGAAAAGTTAGAATCCACCCTAAAGGTTTTTACATAAGTACGCCAAATCTATCACTATGGGATATTCGGTAAGGGATTTTCTGGTGTCTTTAGTGTCCCGCTGGCTGTCCAATGAGGACCACCCAGCATCTGAATTTTTATATTTTCTGATACGGCGAAGGGGCGGAATGTCATATAACGTTCCGAGCTATCTGAAGTTCCCCGAGGGGGATTTTGGCGTAAGCGATAGCCGAAAACAGATACGCTCTGTTATACGCCGTTGCCACCTAAGTTATCCCTACTTTCTTCAACAATACGGATAGTTTTCTCAGTCACGATTATAAAATTATTGACAAGCTTGTCAGAGTAGAACTCTAATACCCGCTGTAATACAGCAATTTTATTCTCAGACCGTTCATCTTCTAATCGCAAAAGGATTACACCTTTGTGTGGTTTTCTCATGCGGAATACAAGTTCGCCAAAATCCTTATCATTGGTAACCAAGATATAGTTCTCAAGATTTGCTTTCTCGATAATGCTCTCATCATCTAATCCCCGAGCCTCATCATAAACAGAAAATACATCGTGATGTAATCTTTGCAACCATTTAGCAACTGCAGGACCCGTGCATTCATCAACAAGAAAACGCATGTCTAAACCGTCTCTACTAAAGGCATAAACGTTGTGTCCTCGAGTGTTTCAGAAGCGTACAGCAAACAGGCTAAAATATCTTCCTTTGTTAATCCCTTGTATTCATGGAGAATTTCATCAATGGTTGCTCCATGTGCTAATAGATTCAAAATGTACTGTACCGTTAACCGCGTGCCTCTAATGACTGGTTTTCCTACCATAATTTTAGGGTTTAACGCAATGCGTTCAAGTAATTGCTTTTGCTCCATTTTTTCCTCCTTATATTGTACGTCATTCTACTATATAAAGGGCAATGGCGTATAACGTTCTGGGGATATGCGAAGTGCGAGGCTTTGCTGAGCATTTGGGTGAGCGGTAGCGAACCGCATACCTGCGAGCCCACCTTTTTCATTTTTTGCTTTCTCTTGGGCAAGTTCTTTTATCGTTTCATAGGTCTGGAATTCTGGTGCAAGACTATCGTACTTGTAACTTTTACCAGAGGCAAGTATAGTGGCATCTCTTCCCATGAATCCACCATGGACAGGATAGGCAAATATTATTCCGTTTTCTGTAAAGAATTTATCAAAATTTCGTAAGGCTTCATTTGCTTCCTCTTTGGTTAGTGTTTGGCTGAATACCCCTAAAGGCGTGTCTCTTGTAAACGACCAGTCAATAAAAGCGATAATGGGAATCTCCTGACCGTATATCTCTTTGGTTAATCTTATTTTTTCCTTCCATTCCTCTTCATTTAATCTCTTATTCTTTACCTCTTCTACTGATGGCGACATGGTTACAAAATCAAATTTAGGATAAGAATCTTTAGGAAAGCCATACTTATACTGCTCCTCATAAGACCACGAACCTACATAAATCTCTTTTCCTTTTGATCTACCATATTTATGAATCTCATCCACAATGTGCGAAGCGGCTTCAACGCTTGCTTCTATGGCAGGATTATTGATTCAATCTTTGCCTTCTTCTTTAGCTAAGCGAGAAAAAATTTGCGCCTGCACATACAACACATCTATCCAGATTGCATCTACGCCGCAATCTATTTGTTTTTTAGCAAAATCCAAGAGAAGTTTCTGAAAATCCGTGTTTATAATATCAGGAAGAATAAAGTCTTCGGTGCCTGCTTCTTCCCAACATATCTCGTGCAGCTTTTCTTTTGTCATATTAAATCCATATTTTTGCGGGTCAAGAGCCATTTCCCCCCAGGTTTTGCTTTCAGGAATTACCTCTCTGGTTAAAGGATCATACTCAACCCTACTAATTTCATGAGCAGCAATCGCGCCGCCAATAAGAACGTTGGGATTTTTCATTTTTATCGTCTCTATGGAGTCCTCAAGTATTCCATACACCTCATATTTCTTTTCATACACTGCCATGACCCGCCCTCTAAAATAAGCTCTATGAATAAAATCTGCTTTGGTTTCTGCAACTAAATTGGCTATGCTATTAGCATCTCTGATTCGGTCATTGGGGTCACCGTCTGACTCATAAACAATTGCAACCTTGATGTTGGGAAAATTGCCCTGATCAATGTTGCCTGAGTTAAGGTTTTCTCTTAGGCACCCAATTAACGCAATTCCAAAGATTGAAACTACAATTACGGCTATTAGAGTTTTGTTTTTCATCATCATCAATTACCTCCTCCTGCTAAAAATTTTCCAAGCGGACTCGCAATTTCGCACAACGTCTGGGGGATATACGACGTTGCGACCGAAGGGAGCAATGTCCCGAAGGGCAAGGGCTGAAAGCCCATTGCGTATATCCACCTGTTGTCCGAAGTGGTGCCTTTCAAACTTAAATCCCGTTGGGATCAGGTGGAATTATCTGATTAGTCCCGACCACCCGCCCGACTAACTTGGTAGATATTCTCGAAATAACCGGGATTGTTTTGGACTTTATGATGAATACAGCCCAACCACCGTCTTCCATTATTTGGTTTCCTAACCAGTTAAAGCGTTTACCGTCATGAGTCAGACCATCTCCGCCTGTCATATTTGCCGACGAGCGCGAGAAGTCGTACTTTACCGAAAGTACAGGTTCTCTAAAAATCAGAGTGAAGATAAAATTGTGTAGTGGAGAATCCGTGATATTCTTAAAACCAATTTCATAGTTCAAAGTGCCATCTGCATCCTTCGGGTTTCCTTTGAGCGGCTGAAAATAGAATTCATAACTTGCGAAAGCAGGATGAATCGGACCTAAGGGAGGCTTCTTAGGTACTCGAAAGATGGCTTCAAGAAGTTCCTTGAAGGGGCCTTCATCTTCAACACTGAAGTTGGATGAATCCGTAGGGTCTAACTCTCGAAAGTCTATGTAACGGAGCGGAGCAACAAACGGCGGGCGTTCACATGTTTTACGGAGAATAGGAACAATACGCAGAGTGTGGTCATTTATCTTCCGATAAAGAAAGGCGTGATATTCCTGCTGGACCCACTTGGACTTCGTTGCAGCAGGAGACAACACGTACAAGAATAGATTACACTCTGCTAAGGCTTCCTCTATTTCCTGTGGAACAGAATCGCCACCTTGAATGTCCCATTTGTCAAAGAAGACATCAACCCCATTGCGACGGAGATGACTACCCAGCGCTTCGACAAACTCCTTGTCTCCTTCTTGGTAACTCAAGAATGCTTTATTGTGCCTTGGTATCATATCCTAACCTCTCCAAACATATAGCACCATTTCGGACAACGGTTGGGGCGTATGCGAAGTTGCGGAGCGACCATAGGGAGCGAGCAATTTGGGTGAGCGACCGAAGGGAGTGAACCGCATACGCACCTGTTATATGACCGAGCCCACGAAGTGGGTGCGGCAAGGATTTGCGAAGCAAATCCGCAGAGTTGCCCGCATGTTTGCCGTGTGCCCCTTCTTTGTTCATATTTCAATCACCCTTCATTCTTTTTCCGCTTAATTTTCGTAATCAAGT
>PIXU01000224.1 GCA_003601795.1 Candidatus Methanophagales archaeon | reverse complement strand
ACTGGCTCACAGGCTTCAAGAATAAGTGCTCTGATGACAGAATAAGCCCGGGAGAGATCCGTGCGTGGATTAAGGACTACACAAAGATGCCTTTCACGTTCTTAGCCAGTTGCTATGGAATGTGCTACACAGGTTGGCCCAGTCTTTCTGACGCATTCAGAAAGGGCTCTACGGAGGACACCGTCACCGTTGGCTATTGCGGAATGGACGAACCACCCTGTAATCAGACTTGCTGGTATGACAATGCACTCCATTGGCAAGACGCTATGTTCGATTATATGAGTCAGGGTTTGACGGTAAAAGAGGCTTTTGATAAGGCATGCGAAAAGTATCCCGAATGTTACAACGAAAGTGCAGGAATAAGATGTGTCCGATTCGCAGGCGACCCGAACTTCAAAGTGGTGCCGGTGGTAGAAAGAGGAGCAAAAAGACCAACAACAATAGGCTTCTCCGCCTACGAAGACACCGACTTCTGGTATCACATATACGGTTTTGAAGTAATGGGCATAGGTGCAAGCATAACATACAGAGTATCGAAAGCTGATAAGACACTCAGTGTGCATGAGGTGCTCATCGGCATCGAGAGAATAGAAGTGGACAAGCCCTTATCACCAAATTCGCCGGTAACGATTGATGTGGGTCTGTTCGATATTATAGGACTCAAAATAGAAGAATGGGGACTTGTGCCCTATGATGGCTACGATTACGCTCATGTAACAACCGTTTGCTTTCACTGCGGGCCATTCAATACCGACTGGACTTCTTTAGATGTATATGGCTCAGGGTTTATGAAAGTATTTGACTGGACGTTTTCCGACGGCATAAGCGAATCGGAAAAGAATGCCGCAATGGCTGCTTTTGAGCGCGGTGAGATTCCACAGCGATTGTATAGCTTCATATTGAACGGGCATGTCGGCACGAACGACATCTACGAGCCGGATAACGACTGGCGTGAGTTAACAGAAGATACGATCGCGATTGGTGAAACGCAAACACACAGCATTCTGCCCGCAAATGATAAAGATTGGCTGAGGTTCTCGTTACCCGCGGAATCCGCGGTTACGATGGGCATTCGCTCGCACAGTTACGCGATGCGTGTGGAGTTATATGACTCAGGGATGAATTGCAAAGCCGGTATAACCGGCGTTACTGAGGATGTAACGACATACGTCCTCCAGCCCGGCACGTATTACGTGAAGATTACGAGCGCTGCAGGTGACCCTGTTGACCAATACGAGTTCTTCGTTTATGTCCCAGAGCCGACTGATGATTGGACTGATGCGAAGCATTTGGCTGATATAGAAGCGGAAAAGTGTGTTCACGATACGGATGAAATCCTGCCGCCTGCGGATACGGACTGGTATAACTTCACGTTGTTGGCTGCGTTTGACGTTGAGATAGAAATTCGCGGTGATGAGAACAGGGATGCGGAGATGTGGTTGTATAACTCAAGTGGCGTGCCAACGGCGCATATAGGATATGATGATGACAGTGGTGAGGGATTGTTACCGAAAATAACAGCGCAAAGTCTTGAACCAGATACTTATTATTTCAAAGTCGAGTCGAAGGATGATGTATCGCTGGAGTATAGTATTGTGTTAAAAGCGGCAACACCCGGGCAGCTCGGTGATTCGTATGAGGATGACGATACCTACGATAAAGCCAAACTCATAACGGATGGCGAGACGCAAACGCACAGTTTTTATCCCGCGGGCGATGAGGATTGGGTAAAATTCACGTTGGATTCTGCGGCAGATGTTACGATTAAGACCTCGGGTCCCGGCGATGCGGATACGGAGATGTGGTTGTATAGTCGTCACATTTTACTTTATGAGGATTTCAATGACGGAGTGGCTGATGGATGGACTGGTTGTTGTTATGTTAATACTACGGGGACCTTAGAATGTGGAGGGGGACCCGGGGACTGTTGCTCTCACTATTATTCAACATGGAAGAATTATACCTTAGAATGCGATGTGTTGAGTTGTAATGTATGCGAATGCTATGTTGATTTTAGGGTAGTTGCTGACTGTTGCACCTTCGGCTACTCCTATGATGGTACTTGTTTAATTAAATGGAATCCCAGCACTCACCAAAGGAATAACATTGCGTGTGGACCATCTGCTAGCGTGCCTTATCATTTTAAGGTGGTGCTCTCAGGCAATCATATCCAGTGTTTTGTGGACGATGAACTCGTAATCGACACTTATGATTCCTCCTTTGACCACGGAGGAATTGGTGCATGTACTGCTGGCTTCCCTGAATCCGAATATGGATCCTTTGACAATTTTGTCGTCTACGGATTGACATCGCTTGCATACGACGACAACAGCGGTTCAGGTTCATACTCAAAGATAACCAAAACGCTCAATCCAGGCACGTACTATGTCAAAGTAAAAGAGAAGAGCGATAATACAGCGGACAGTTACAGCATCGAACTTCTTGTCGGAAGTAGCCCATACGCATCCTTCACCTACACGCCATCGCTCGGGCTGACAACAGGGAATATTACATTCAATGCCTCAGACTCTTACGACCCTGAGGGTAGTATCAGCTCGTATTCGTGGGACTTTGACGCATCTGACGGTATTCAAGAAGATGCAACAGGTGGGGAAGTTACGCATCAGTACACCACAGCGGGAAACTATACGGTAACGCTAACGGTAACAGGCACAAGCGGAACGGACACGGTAACTAAAAACGTTACGGTAAAGGCACCGCCGGTTGCTAATTTCTCTTACTCCGGCTCAGGTACTGAAATAAGTTTCACGGATACGTCAACCGACCCTGACGGCGGGACGATTACAGGCTGGTACTGGGATTTTGAGGATGGGACAACGAACACCACACAGAACCCGACACACGTGTTCGAGCTGGGTGAGACAGATTATGTGGTGACGTTGGTGGTGATGAATAACGACGGTTTGGTGAATAAGACAACAAAGGTGGTTCATGCGGGTTCGGGTCCGGTGAACGAGCCACCGAGTGCTGACTTCTCATATTCGATTACAGCGCTTGAAAACAATACGGTTCAGGTTCAGTTCAACAGCACGTCCACGGATAGGGATGGCAATGTAATAGGCTGGCTGTGGGAGTTCGGTGACGGTACGCTGAGCTTGATGGAGAATGTGTCGCATAATTATACTTCTGCGGGCACGTACACGATAAACCTGACGGTTACTGATGACGATGGAGCGACAGATAGCACGTCAAAGGTTATAACTGTTCCCACAGGAATAACCACCTGTGAAGAGCTGCAAAATATGAGGAATGATTTATCCGGAACGCTCATCCCCCTAAACCATCGGGAACAGAATGATGGATGGAAGTTTTCTTCGAGTTGAACAAGAGCTCAAAGAATGAGATGTACTTGCCCAGATAGTGTTTTGACACACCTCTGAATTT
>PIXU01000223.1 GCA_003601795.1 Candidatus Methanophagales archaeon | reverse complement strand
TCATCACTGGATGCAAGTTTCCTTATTTCAGGAAGAGCATCATGCAAAGAATGAATTCCTCTTTCAATTATATCCCTAACAGCATCTATCATAGTCCTGCACCTTTAAGATATTTCATGTAAATATTTTTCACTCCCTTGTTGTTTTCCCTTTCCAGTATTTCCTTAAATTCAGGAACAAATTCTTTTTGCATTTCTGGGTTACTTTTTGCAATCTCGGTCAAAGCAAAAGCGGCACTCCATCTTACAACTTATCAATTTTTACAACATAAATCTCTTTTTCTTCATGATTTACAAGATACAGCACTCTAAAATCGCCAATTCTAACTCTACAAACATTTTCCCTACCTTGGGTCCCCAATCTCGGATTCAGAGATAACCTTTTTTTATATAGTCCAGATCCTCCCTTATCCTCTTTACCTCTTCAAGTATTTTCCTTGGTATCTAGATCGTACCCGAATCCATGGTAATAAATAGATCCAGACGATTTAAAAGCTTTCGTGCAGGAATTAACAAAACGAACAAAAGGATATTAAAGGATTTAACCCCCAGAAACGGGCTTCTTGAAGATGAGCCTTTAGGGGTTCTGAGGTGTATCGTTTATGGCTTTACAGGGGATTATTTAGGGGAGGATCCGGTTTGTGTGGCACTTATTATTCATGGGGGGTTAGTTTTAAGCTTTGACCGGTGTGTGGGGGGCAAAATTGGATCATTGTGAGGTTGACAGCTTTGCCTTCAACTATGTTATTATCACTGGCATAAATCACAATCTGTGTAGCATTTATGATAGTTAATCCAAAATTAAGCGATTAAAGATAAAACCATCGCCGCTTTACCACTCCTATATATTTATACTTCATTTCTTTCTTCCTACAATATATGCGATCGCTAATAATCCGGCGATTGTAAATATAAGTTCAAAATCTGCTGGTTTTGGTGCTTCACTTGGTACAGGGGTTGGTGTTGTTTTAATTGACTCATCAATTACTGTTATTGTTAGCATTTCATGCTGTGTCATCACTTTTCCATCCGGAACTGAGTAATGTACTTCAGCCTCAATATTGTGTGTCCCTAATTCATTTCCTATTATATTCATTGTGATGAATTTCATTTCCCCTCCAGGCTCTATTTCATAGGTGGCTTGGTACATTCCGCTCCCACTCTTTACAAAAGAAATACCCGAGACTGAAACTCCCGAAGGTGTCTTGAGGATAAGCTCAACAGTCATATTTTTTCTTCCGATAGGATTGAGCGCTCCAAGCGTGAAGACTGCGTTTTCTCCTTTTTTTATAGTCTTTTTTGTGCTTTGGAATACCACAATTGGACCTTTCTCTGAAACGGTGATAGAAACATACTTAACGCTCTTATGAGGATTTATATCAGCATCTCGCGCTTCAAATCTAATCACATGGTTTCCAACGGTTAATGGAGGAGTAGTGGTTGAGTAGGTTCCCGCGGTATTATACGAATCTATCAGCTTTCCATCCAATTTGCAGCTGATCACTCTTACCCCGCTATTGTCTTTCACCGAATACGTGATTTTTATACGCTCATCCGCCTCGAGTATGTTATCGTTATCCCCAATAATCTCCATCTTTTCAACGAGTATGTTTGGAGCTCTCAAGTCTTCCTTTTTTAATCTGATTGAAAATCTTTCTTCGTATGGCCCTACGTGGATTAAAGCATCTTCAGAGTAATATCCGTTCTTAACCACTCTTACCATTACATCTTCATTTTTTGTGGTCTCTCCCATGACCTCCCCCTCAATGTCGGTGATTCCGATACTAGCACCATCTAAGAACACTTCTGCATTACTGATTGCTTCACCACTCTCATCTTCTACATAAATAGTAATGGGAACTTTAGCATAGTCCAGTTGTATGGTAATCTCTTTTGTGCCAACATCATACCCCACATCTATGGTTTCAATTTTTTGATAATAATCAGATTTAACCACCTTGATTATGTGTTTCTCTCCTTCGACCACCCTCTCCGTAATTTTTCCATCAGGATCTGTTCTTCCAATGAAGCCATCATCAATATATACCTCTGCACCTTTTAAAGGGTTTGAGTTTTCGCTATCTTTAACTGTGATTATCAGATCGGCATATGTGTATATTTTCGTAATCGTAAATTTAACTTCTTTCTTGTTATTCGACTCATCACCTTCTGTGATAGAAGACCATCCACCTTCTTTATTTTCCATATCCACATACGCAGAGACAGAGTGATCACCACCACTCACATCCCTACCAACATTCCATGTGAAGCTCGTTGTTCCAGAGGCACCAGCAGATAAATCGCTTACCGAATTGTATGTTACACGAGAACCATCCACGTACAAACAGACAGAAAAGCTTCTACCTGCACTCAGAGTGCCCTGATTCTTGTAGGTTACCGTGAAAGTGACTGTATCCCCGGTCTTTGGACTTGATGGAGTCCATGTTATGTCCTGGATCATTAAGTCGGGTATATCTTTTGCCGATGCTGTTGAAATGAAGATCGATGAGGTAAATACCAGCAGTGTGGCTATTAGTAAAGACGCTAAAATAGCCGATTTAATTCGGTATCCATTCTTTTTATTCTCTAACTCTCCAAACATCTTCGGCTTTCTTTCATCATAAAAAATAAAGTGTGGGACTACTTATTCTTTCGTCCCACAAGATATGCGACTGCTAATAGTCCCGCGATAGCAAATATCGCTTTGAATCCTGGTATCTGTGTGGGTGCTGACGTAGTAGGCGAACTTGTAGGTGAAGGTGATAGACAGACTTTCCTAATTTTAAACGGATGCGTCAGCGAAATCGGATAGGAATTGTCCTTATTATGTCCCGGCCAGTAGTATCCGTAGGCGTGAATGAAGACTTCTTTGTCCTCATAAGACCCTATCGGCTTTATGTTTACATGGATGTTTTTTGAAGTTCCTGGTGTGACCTCAAATAGCGCATGCGCAACCCCGGCTGCCACATCGGCAGTAAACCCTTCTCCAGTAACATGAATACCACTTGGGATCTCCACCCAAACCTCGGTTGTCAATGTGACATCGTTCAACGAAGGATTTGACATGTATAGTTCGATAAGCCCATCTTCTCTAGGGCATGCAACATCGTTCAGCGGTCTTAATTTAACGATGGGCCCCACTCTGAATTTTTCCTCTGATGGCGCAAGTGTTGTTGGTACAGATGTTGTTGTCGGCGTTATAGTTGCCGTAGGCGATGGAGTGGGCGAAGGCGTTGGAGACGAACTTGGACTTGGCGTTACTTCAGGTGTGGGTGTCGGCGTAGCTGGTGCTGTCACCGTGAAAGAAGCGCTTGCACCATTCACAGTAACCTCATAAGTTCCTGCTTCGTCTTCCGCTACCATGCATTCTACCGTCTCGGTCGCATTTGCTTCAACCGTAACATTAACCGATTTTACCTCTTCTCCGTTTATCTTGAACACTATCGGCACAGTTTCAGTGGTATTACCCGTGTTCTCGACTGATGCCGTTATCGTTACATTCTCGCCGACTTCAACGCTTTCTGGTGAGACCGTTACGCCGGTAACTGTTACATCTGCTGATACGGTTGCAACCAAGCTACAAAGCAGCACTACCGCTGCCAAAAGCTCTAAAGACCTTATAACCATTTTGCTCATTTGCTTCTTACCTCCTTCCTTGGGAATTAGTCTTTTATTTTGGTCTATAAAAGATTTTTGATTTTTTGGCTTTGGGGCAAAAAATCTAAATAAACTCATGGTACAAAATATGAGAACGGCAGGGATAACGAGACAAGGAAGTTGGCAGAGATGTTAAAGTAGGTTATTTGGAAATTGGACGATCCTTATAGGATGAAAAGGAGAGGATGGCTCTAGTGGAGGTCATGATGTTCAGGATGGCTTCAAGCGAGCGGGAATACGTGAATTGGTTAAAAATGACTACATGAAAAACACCTCCTTATAAATAGGGAAGAAGGAGGTGCATATGTATATGGGATTGGATGTGCATAAAAAGTTGAGCTACTATTCGATGGTAGACGGCGAGGGAACAGAAGTGAAGAAAGGTAGATTTCCAACGACATGCGAAGGTTTGGACGAATTTGCGAATGAGCTGCCTGAAGGCGCAAAAGTGGCGATCGAAGCGTCGACTTCGGGTATTTTTGCGTATGAATATTTGGATGAAGGGGGGATAGAGGTGCATTTGGCACATCCGGTTTATGTCAAGCCATTTGCGAAGAAGCATGTGAAGACAGACAAGGTGGATGCCAGGG
>PIXU01000222.1 GCA_003601795.1 Candidatus Methanophagales archaeon | reverse complement strand
CCACTGCGGTTAACTGCTCGGTGTGGCTGGCAAGAACGGTTACATTTCCGGTGCCTTTTTCCAACCTGCAAATCTCAACTGTGAGGTTGTGCCCTACTTCATCATCTTCTATCGCTTCTGTCCGAATATGCGCTTTCCACGGGTTATCGCCAAATCCGAGCCCGCATTTGGCTCCGGTATCCGCATAGAACCATGCCACTTCGGTATAATTCAAATCAAAATGTTCGCCTGTGCCGCTTCCTGAACCTTTGTGCATCAGGTTGTCCTTCGCGTGCTCCAAACCATCGTTCGCGGGTGGCGCATCACCAGGTTTAGCTTCAGAGGTAAGATACCATGTCTGCTGCTTTGGAACCGGAAGCGTAATGTTGGAATCGAATTTTCCGCCTTCATTGACCTCTTCTGGTGCTACCTTGAACTCAACAATCTTTGACTGACTTCTATCCGGACTTCTGACATCGAGCTGCAGTGTCTCGCCTGTAACTATATCAATGCCATGTCTAAGCACGAGCTGGTAGTAGTTAGAAGTGGGTGAAGTTTCAGCCTGCCATTCCTCGCTCGTGTTCAGATTCGTTATGTTCACATGAGGATTACTGCATTCGCTGCTGTTTTCGTAAAACACATATCCATACACGAGGAACGGACTTGAAGGCTGTGCCCCTGTTGTTTCTACGGTTCCGTTATTAACAGTGACATTTTCGATTTTGTAACCAGTTGGATAAAATAATTTAACTTTATCAAACCGAAGCTTGCTGACACCAGAGCTTCTAACTTTAAAATCTATTGTTGCAAGCACACCGGAATTGCTCACTCCTCCAACCTCCTCACCCATCCTCGCCTCGCCATACTTGAGCTCACCAAGAGCATTGTCAAAATCGTTTTTATATACATGTGTGCTATTACCGTCTTGACTGAGGAACGGACCTTTATTTTGACTTAGCGCTATCAACAAAACATTATCAAAATGCAAAGTGTATTGAGCACCATATATTTCATCGCCTCCTGGATATACAGTAATGTTAACCGAGAACTCCTCTCCTGGCGTGACATTTAGACACGATGGCTCAACGCTTAGCGTCGCAGCAGAAGCAGTCTGAGAAATAGCCAGAATTACCACCATTATTATCATTATCACTTCAATTGTATATTTCATCTTTTATTTTTCACCTCCTAAATTTCTTCAGTTTCATTCTTCTTCCCACCATAACTTTATTGCAGGTATCCAGCCCTCGTATTTTTTACCATTCGCATCTATGAACTCGTCACATATTATTTTACCGCCTGTTGCGTTGTATTCCCCGTGATGATGGATAATCTGCGGATACGAGCCCGTGCGGATGGTGTAGTTGTATTCTTTGCCGGGTTCGAGCGTAAAAGTGGTATTGAACGTAAGGTTATGCCAGTCGTCTGAATATCCACTCCAGTTTGCGTGTGCATTCACGCCGTTGCCCCATATCCTCGCATATTCAGTGTGCCCGCCAGTGCCAGGGCATGCATAAGTGTATATCATGTTCGCTTCTATCTCCTGGTCAGGTATTATTGTTCCGTTATGCACACCCATTATACTTGGATACGGGCTATCTGGTGCACCGGTGTCAAAAATAGCAATTCCGGGTTTGGCTTTGAGCGTGATATTGAAATTGAAGAGCCCGCCATTTTCAATATCATCTTGAGTTATCTTGTAGTTCGTAATATTTGACAGCTTCCCATCCGGGCTTGCTACGTTAAACCGTAATATCTCACCTGCATTTATGTCAGTGCTGGTGGTGAGTGTGAGCTGATAATAGTTGCAACTCGCATTTGTCTCTGCTTGCCATTCTTTTTCTTTGCCTGTATTCAAATTTGTTATGTTAACACTTGGATGGTTGCATTCGCTACCATTGTCGTAAAAGACATAGCCTGATACGAGGAACGGGCTTGGTAGCTGTACAATTTCTACGGTTCCGCTATTGACCGTGACATTTTCGATTTTGTAACCATCGGAATCGTATAATTTAACTTTGTCAAGCCAGAGTTCACTGATTCCGTTCTCTTTAGCAATCGCTTCAAAGGTGATATTCGCAAGGATACCGGGCTCGGTTACGCCAGTAGTGTCTGATGACTTTATTCTCGTTTCACCGTATTTGAGTTGCCCATGCGTACTGTTAAATGTGTTATTGATTTCATTCACTATTTCCACTGTATTATCACCGAGGAAGGGACCTTTAGCTTGTGCGGTTGCATTCAACAACGTGTTAGCGAAATAAAGATTATACTGGGCACCATATACTTCTCTTCCTTTGGGGTCAACATAAATGCTAACGGTGAAGTTTTCACCCTTTGAAACCGTCTGATACGCGGGTTCAACTCTCACCACCGGTCCTGCTTGCGATTCACTCGCGGTCAGTGCGGCAAACCCAATTTGTGCAAATACAAATAGAACTATAATGCCAGTTCCAATTGCGGTGGTCAAAACTCTTTTCATTTTTTTATTTTTTACCTCCTATTTTTCCTTTTTTAAATATCAAATACGACGCTATCACGAGCAATCCCGCTGTTACAAACACAGCCTCAAATCCCGGTATTCCCTGCCCCTTATTCTCTTTTTCCCCTGACATAGGCAATGAAGCTGTTGGAGTCGGCGATATAGTTGTAGTTGGAGATAGCAGTGGAGATTGCGAGGGAACAGAGTTTATCATGCGAGTCGGCGTTAATGTTGGCGTTACGGGTTCTTCTCCATTGCTGTTGTTGCTATCCTCCCCAGGAGATAAGGGAGTTGATGTCGGCGCTGGCGTAGGGCTTGGTGTTAGGGTAGATGTAGATGTGGAGGTGGGAGTGGGAGTAGGTGTTGGTGTTTGTTCTACCCCTTCTATTACGCATGTTCCATTATTGAGCAGAACAGGCTCAATTTTACCACCTCCTGGGTCATATAATTTCACGGTGCTCAGATTCAAACTGCACGTTCCGGGTTCCATCGCCTTAAATGTGACGGTTGCGAGGACACCCGGAGTCGTTACACCATAATCCACACCTATTCTCGTTTCTCCATATTTCGCTATACCAATGGTATTGTTGATTTCGTTCGCCATCTCCATTGTTGATGCACCGTCCTGGCTGAGGAAGACACCTTTCTCCTGTTTTGACCCGTTTAACAGCATATTATTGAAACATAAATGATAATTGGCGCCCATTACCTCAACACCCACAGGGTCAACTGTTATATTCACCGTGAATGTATCCCTGGGTGAAACATTTATATTCAAGGGTTCAACACTTACTATTGGCATTGCAAGGCTCGTTTGTATGAGGAAAGAAATAAATATGAGAGCAATGGCAATCGCTGTGACAATGGCTTTGTGTCGAGTAGAACTCATAGCCCACCTCCTATTGGAGTATTAGCTCCGAGGTAGCTATGAGCTCCCTCACAGAACCGGACTTGAGGTTTTCCCTCATCCGGCTCTTCAGAAGCACATCCTCT
>PIXU01000221.1 GCA_003601795.1 Candidatus Methanophagales archaeon | reverse complement strand
TTCGCTCATCTCTCAGTGAATATCTCTCCTCCCTCAATATCTCTTGCACTATGGAATCTTCAATTCTTTCGTTGATCAATTCCACTACTTCTTCGACGGAGATTCCTTCTTTTATCAAAGCTATGAATTCACTGGGAATCAACGTAAAAGGCAGCGTAATTCCCATCAGGGGAAGCCATTCCCTCGCTGATAAATCTTATTCGCTGCAAATAGCTGACATTCCTTGTCTCCAACGAAAGTTATATTTTTATACTCATATGGAGTATATATTTCTGGGGTTGTACCCCACCCATCTTCTTTATTTACCATATTAAAAGGGGATGGGTTTAAATCTCATTTACTATTTATTGGATGGGCTCGTAACCAGCCCCCCCCATCGCACAAATCGAAAGGAATGGAAAAGTGAGAAGGTTAAAATGAAAGAGGCGATGTTCTATGAGAAATTGGAAGAGAACGCGGTTAGATGTCACCTATGTGCGCATCATTGCAAGATAAACGAATCGAAGAGGGGGATATGCGGGGTTAGGGAAAACAGGGGCGGGGTCCTCTACAGCCTGGTCTACGGCAAGGTAGTCGCGCGAGGGATTGACCCGATAGAGAAGAAACCTTTCTTCCATTTCCATCCCGGCTCTGAGGCATACTCAATTGCTACGGTTGGCTGTAACTTCAGATGCAAGAACTGCCAGAACTTCCATATCTCTCAGATGCCAAAAGAAGGCGAGAAACAGATAGTAGGGGAAGATGCCTCCCCTGAAGAGATTGTTGCGGCAGCCAGGCAATACGGTTGTAGAACCATCGCATACACTTATACCGAGCCGACCATCTTTTTCGAGTTCGCTTATGACACCGCCAGATTGGCACGTAAAGAGGGGATATACAATGTCTTTGTTTCAAACGGATATATCACGGAGGAAGCGATACGCACTCTCGCCCCTTATTTAGATGCGGTAAATGTAGACCTGAAAGGTTCTGAGGACCTGTATCGAAAAATTTGCGGCGGGCACTTGCAACCCGTCCTGGATGCGATAAAGTTATACAAAAGCCTGGGCGTTTGGGTCGAGGCAACCACGCTGGTTATACCAACGTTGAACGATTCGGAGGAAGAGTTCAGATGGATTGCGGAATTCATCAAAAGTGTAGGCGTGGATGTACCATGGCATATCTCACAGTTCTATCCCGCATATAAACTGCCTGATCTCCCTCCAACTCCTGTTACTACCCTGCGCAAAGCGCGTGAAATTGGGCTGGATATAGGATTGAGATACGTGTATGAGGGCAATGTCCCGGGTGAGGGCGGGGAAAATACCTACTGCTACCAATGTGGAGAGCTGCTAATCCGGCGCTATGGATTCCAGATTCTTGAGAACAAAATACGAGACTCAAGATGTCCAAAGTGTGGTGCGAAGATAGATGGGATATTATAAAGTATTTTTATATGAATTTACAATCTATTAGCATGAAGTGTCCAAAATGTGGCAGGGAAATAAAAGGGTATGAAGAAGGATGGGAGTGTTGCCCATACTGTGGGGCATGCTTATTCGTTGACTGCCCTTTCTGCGACCGGCGGCTTGAGCAAGAATGGAGTTACTGCCCCTACTGTGGCCATCCCGCGCCGAAAGAGAAAACATAGCATTTTTGCTTCTTACAACTCGCGGGAAATTGGGCTGGACGTAGGATTGAGATACGTGTACGAGGGCAACGTTCCGGGTGAGGGCGGGGAGAATACCTACTGCTACCAATGCGGAGAGTTGCTAATCCGGCGCTATGGATTCCAGATTCTGGAGAATAAAATACGGGATTCAAGATGTCCACGTTGTGGCGCGAAGATAGATGGGATGTTATAAATTTTACTAATTTTCTATCTTATCTTACTAAAAATTTTTTCGCTTATCTCATTTAATTTTTTAGATGATGGGCTTTCTAGCCTTGTTGGAGGTAAGGATTTTTTTAATGCTAAAGGAATTGTTTCATCATAAGGCAAAGAACTCACATAATTCTCCCCAACGTAGCTTCTTATCTGATTGGCAATTTCTGGATCAGTATCCATATTAGTCACTACGCCATATGGGACTCCTTTCTTCTCAACTATTCCAATCAATTTTTTTAAGTCCTTAAAACCCAAAGATGTCGCTTCGGTAACCAATACTACATAGTCTGAGTTTATTATACAGGTGAGGACGGGATACCCTGTTCCTGGAGCAGAATCTATAACTCTAAAATCGTAATCAAAATCATCTGAAGTTTTAATAGTCCCCTCAACAACTTTACCCGAACCTGTTTTTCCCTTCATAATGTCGCCAGAAATTAAGTTAATTGAATAGTTAGCGAAGGAAGGTGTGTATTTTTCTTTTACATATACATCACCTCTTTTTTCAAGCTCAACAGGCAGTTCCGTTCCATCACATAGTATTTTTATATCCCTGCATTTTTTGTACACGTTAGGCAAGGGGAATATTTTGATGTCTCCTTCTTTGTCCCAGTCTGAGATATTATCGAACCATTTCGCAAGATTTGGGGCATTTACATCCGCATCCACAGCAGTTATTCTGAAACCTTTCTGAGCTAAAAAATCAATTAAAGAAACACATATAGTTGTTTTCCCTACTCCTCCCTTTGATGAAAGAATAGATACTGTCTTTCCCTCTTTGTCATCCCTATACTTTTTTGTCGCCGATTTCTCCACATCTTTCACCATGCCAGAGTTGACTTTCACGCGCGTCATGAACAGCATCTTTTTTTTTTTACGTCCCCTTCATATCTCTCTAACAATTTAGGCGTATAAAATTATGTCCATTTTGGCTTCATCACTTTTATTAGACACCTAAAAGGAATAGAGGCAACCCAATTACGATTGCAAATAGAAGATTGAATAACTTTATCAAGACCGAATCTTTTATTGTGTAAGATAGCAGAGGCAGCATTCCATGTCCGTCTTGCACAATGGAACTGGTGAGCAGTATTGAGAATGGGACGAGCCCGCTTGCAAACATCATCACGAAAATCATGTGCGGACCCGACTCAGGTATTAGTCCCACAAGCGCGCAAATTAGGAATATCAATATCATATTTGCCCTGACAAAACCTTCTAAATCCCAATATTGAAGTCCATAGGTAATGAAAAGCAGTGCGAAAAACGTCCAGAGAAATACCTGCCATAGATGCTTTTTTACTATATGTTCCCATATATGCTCCTTAAGGTAATGGTCTGGTACGGTAGCTACAATAAATGCAGTTATCAACAGCAAGGAAAATAGGGTTATTCTCTGCCAATTCCATGTCTGCGGTCCTACTATCCCTTGCCCTATCCCTACAAGAAGGATAAAAAGAAAGGAAAAAAGTGCGTACCGGGGTAAAGAGAGCTTAGGAAATCTCTTTAATTCTTCCGGTGCGAAGCAGTGACATTCTGCTTCTTCATGAACCTTTTGTAACGTGCATTCTTGACAGGGAACTATTTTAAAGAGAGATGCTGCTTTATCTGCTATTCGGGCACCTATAATACCCAGTATAAACAGCACAGCAAAAAGGAACACTGCCTCTTTAGGAAAAAGAGCAAGCATCACAAATGCTTCATCCCCCGAGGTAGCAATCATTCCTCCTACAATGGCACCAAATGATAACAACCCGTGGACATAAAAAGAGACGTTCGCAAATGCACCCAAGCAGCCGGGCGTTGCGCCGAGGAAAGATGCAATAGCGTATTGTCGGCTTCTTCCTCCTTTCAACGCCTTTTCCATATCCCCTTTTGTTAAGACGTTTATATAATCAACGATAAGCATCATTACAAAGACAAATATGGTTATCATAACCGAATGGTTGATGACAGACGTTAGTTCATTCATTTAGTTCCACCAATAGTTATGAATACTTCACGGTATTTTATCTTTTCCGCCTTTCTATTATTATTTTTAGAATGTAGAAAAGGAAATGCAAGGAGGATAGGGGATGAAGATTACAGCGATTAAATACTCAGCTACGATGCAACGGATATACGAGTTGGAATCGCTTGAGGAGATACCCGCATTACAAGAGGAAAGAATTGTGCTCTGGATAGACATTACCGAACCAACAATCGAAGAACTCTCGCCCCTTGAAAGTCTCCTTGGATTCCACCCATTAGCAATCGAAGATAGTGTGCAGGCAGAGGAAAGACCCAAGATGGATGATTACGATGAGTACCTATTCGTCATTGCAAAGACGATAAATGCCGGAGAGGAAGGTATTTCAACCGGGCAATTAAGCATTTTTATCAGCAAGTATATTCTGATAACAATCCACGAGAAGCAACTAAAACGTATAGAAGAGCTAAAAGAAAGAATTCTAAGGAAGAAGCCATTGATACTAAAGGGAAGGGAAGATTTTTTGCTTTACAGGATTTTGGATGCCATTGTAGATAATTACAACGTAGTTATAGAAGATTTTGAGGATAAGATGGACGAAATAGATGAAGAGGTCCTTGAAAAACCCACTGTGCAAACCATAGAGAAGGTTAGACTACTTATACGGCAAATCAGACACATGCACAGAATCGTCAGGGGGCAGCGGGATGTGGTGGATAAGTTGGAAAGAAGTGATACGCCGCTCATTAAACCCGAAACCAAGATTTACTTCCGGGATGTCTATGACCATACGATTTCTCTGTTGGATTCGATGGAGAATATACGAGAAAATGCTGAGGGGGCACTTGAGGTCTATCACTCGTCCTTAGCCAATAAAATGAACGAAATAATGAAGGTGCTGACAATTATCGCAACGATATTTATACCTCTTACCTTCATTACGGGAATCTACGGCATGAATTTCCAGGGTGGTGGGACGGATAAGCCCTTAAACATGCCAGAACTCTATTCGCCCTATGGCTATTTCTCTATCATGGCTGTAATGGCTGCTATATCTATATGTATGCTAATATACTTCAACAGAAAAGGATGGTTGTGAATAGAAGAAAAGTGGAGAAAACGGAATAACACACGATTTCTTCAGTAAGATATACAATAATCTTATCCCACACCACTCTGTTGTAGTGCCAAAAAGATGTTCCACAAGCCCTTCGTAATGAATTGAACTGCTATTGCACCTAAGATAAGCCCCATCATCCTTGTGATCACCATGCTTCCGGTCACGCCGAGCACGCGATGAATTTGCTCAGACATTCTAAAGAGAATCCCGGTTATGAGAAAGGTAAGGAGGATAGATATTATTACAACTACCTTAAATGGTATTGTCTCTGCGGTTTCCATCAGGACGATTGCAGTCGTTATCGCACCAGGACCCGCCAGCATTGGGACCGCAAGTGGAAAGAAAGATATGTCCTCCCTTTCGCCAGACTCTTTTACCTCTTCTGGCGTATGTTTCGCTCTTGGTTTTCGTCCCTGCATCATATCCATTGCAATCGCCAATATCAGTATTCCACCAATAACACGCAGTGAATCGACCGTAATCTGAAAGAAAGAGAGAATTAAATTACCAAATATTGCGAAGATTACGAGAGTAAGACATCCAAATATCGCTGTCTTCTTTGCTATTCGCTTCCTTTCATCAAATCCCCTCTCTTCTGTCAATGAGATAAAGACCATGACATTCCCAATGGGATTGACAATGACGAAGAGGGCGGTGAAAGCCATCAGGAAGGAAGTATATAGGGTGTACATAATGTTTTGTTATTAATTAAAAAGATGAAAAATAAGGAAAAGGTATGGTACCTTTTCCCAGTCTCTAAAAAACTCACTTAATTTTGATCTTCTTCTTCTCTATCGCCTTTACTTTCGGCATCGAAATCTCAAGCACACCATTCTCAAACGTTGCGTCCGCTTTATCCGCATCTACTTCTGCCGGAAGGGGCACTAACCTGTAATAGCTTGTATAAGTCCTCTCTCTTCTGACGTACCCTTCTTTTTTCTCCTCAGCCTCTTTCTTGCGTTCCGCGCTGATTTCCAGCCTATCGCCACTTATATTCACCGAAAGGTCCTCTTTCTCGACTCCCGGCACATCTGCGGCAACCACGACCTTATCTTCCTTGTCTATTACGTCCACAAACGGCTCTACGGTTGCAAGTTCACCGCCAGTTGCAGGCAGCATCTTCCGCTCCATAAAAGAAGGCTCTATCTCACCAAATATCCTATACATCCTCTCCTGCATTCTCCTTAGCTCTTCAAACGGATCAAACCATCTATCCATTTCTTATACCTCCTATATTTTGTGTTTTTATAAGGACTTTATCTAATATAAAGATAAAACATAGACGAAATAATCTTTAGACTAACCAGTTAGGAGGCTGAACAATATGCCAAATGGAGCTGTGATTGGGAATATATGGAACATTTTCTGGGTATTCTTAATGTTCGCCATGCTTATGCCGCTTCTTAAGAAGAAACTCTTGGATATTGCAAGGCTGAAGCTAATACAAAGGATGGAGAAGAGAAGGGGGTCAAGGATAATCACGATGATTCACCGCCAGGAAGCAATGGCTATACTCGGTTTTCCCCTGTTCAAGTACATAGATATAGAAGATTCCGAGCAGGTGCTCCGGGCAATACGGTTGACGCCGAAGGACATGCCCATAGATTTTATTTTACACACTCCCGGCGGGTTGGTCCTTGCATCCGAGCAGATTGCACTGGCAATGAAGAAGCACGATGCCCCTGTCAGAGTAATCGTACCGCATTATGCGATGTCAGGAGGAACTCTGCTTGCATTAGCGGCTGACGAGGTCATTATGGATGAAAACGCCGTATTAGGTCCTGTTGATCCGCAATTGGGAGAGTACCCGGCGGCATCAATCGTGAAAATCATTGATGAAAAGAACAAGAACAGGATAAAAGACGAGACGCTGATTCTTGCCGATGTGTCGAGGAAAGCATTGAGTCAGGTGCATGAGTTTGTCCACGATTTGGTGAAAGATAAGGTTGGAGAGGAAAAAGCGAGGAGCATTGCGGAAGCACTTACTACGGGTCGGTGGACTCACGACTATCCGATAACGCTTGAGCATGCGCAGGAACTGGGAATCCCGGTGAAGGGCGGGCTGCCTGAAGAAGTCTATGCGCTTATGGACCTGTATCCACAACCAGCGGGCAGGCGTCCCAGTGTTGAGTACGTCCCGGTTCCTTATCGTGAAGGAGAAAAACCGAAGAAGGGTAGGGCAGGCTAATAAATGATGTCCATGATTCCCGTAAACTACTATTTTATCAAAAAGGAATAAGTTTAAAAATATGAATAGACACAGCTTTTTTAACTTCTGAAGAGAATATATTCTTGGTGATCCAGGTGAGAAAGATACATCCTTTTCTGTTCTATTTTACAAGGCGTAAGCTCGTAAAGGTGAGCATAATCAGCGGTGCAACGTTCATCATCGCTTCGCTAATAGATGCGGTATTCTTCCTTGACGTGCTGAATATATTTACCGATGATTTCATAGACGCTGCGATGCTATTACGTATGACTTATGAATCAACACTCATATTCATAGGTTATGCAATTCTCTTGTTCGGGATGTTAAGTTCTGCATTTGCGATGTTGCGAGACCATAAATTCAAAAGCAACTCAAAAAAGCTTCAAATTCAGTTTATCATCCTTTCCACTTTTATCATTTCTTTCTTCATTGCGAGAGCATTTGTTGTGCTTTTAGACGTCCCTATTAATCCTGCTTACCAGTTTTGGTTGAAAGGGTATCGGGTTCATCACTTTTTCTTTGGTATCGGGCTGCTCGTTATTGGTGGCTGGCTTGGGCATATTCAGCGCGGGCGCCTTGTAACTAAGATTTCCGCAGGTCTTTACGGTGGTGGATTGGGATTAATCGTGGATGAGTTCGGATTGCTATTGACCTTTGGAGATTACTGGGCAATTCAATCCTATATATTTTTCGTGCTAATCTCACTATTTTTATTGATAACTCTCTTATTTGAGTCATATAAATTATTTAACGCTTCATGAGCTTAGTATTTTGTTTTGAGCACCTTTGCAGTCACGATAAAACCTACAATAAGATTGGAGAAGTACGTAATCCCTCTCCAGACTCCCACAAGAACGCCTACTGCATGAGCGGTGACAAATCTGGAATACAGGTAAAACATACCGGCTTCGGCAATACCACTGCTTCCAGGAGTAATAGGGATGAGCGATAAAATTACTATAATAATTTGTGAAGTGATGGAATAGAGAATAAATGGGCTCTGTGTAAATGCCATCAGCACTGCGGATGGAACAAGAAATTCGAATATCCATAGTGCTGCTGTGAGCAGTATTACAGTCGTTATCTGATTGAAAGAGTTGTTAGCTAACTCCAGCGCAGCATCTCTGAACATTCTCAATTCCTTCGTAATATAAATGCAGATTTTTTCTGCTTTTTTGGCTTTAAAGAACTTTTTCAGAACGGGATATAATTTTTCAACCAGTGCATCGGCTCTTTCGGGTTTCTTTACGCCCATGTATAGAAATGCAATGAATATCACCAGGGATACGAAAAATACAATTCCCACTTTCAAACCCAATTTGGCTGAAAATCCCGATAAAAGCATAAAAAGGGGCAATGCCGAGATAAAAAAGACCGCATCAAGAAGCCGCTCAGCCAGAATAACGGCGCTTGCTGAGCCAATATTTGCACCCTTATCTACGAGCATTTTGACCCTTAGCGGTTCTCCACCAGCCGAGGAAGGCGTTATAGCTGCCATAAACATGCTTGCAAGTGTTGTTTCGAGAGCATACCCGAATGAAATTTTTTGTTTGAGAAATGAGAAGAGAAGTTTGAGTCTGAATGCCCAGAAAAGCCAGAAAAGAGAATGTAAAATGAATGCAATTAAAAGCATCTCTGGCTTCGCCTGTGAGATTGCACTCCATGTTAAGTTTGTCTCAGTGAGCTTGAAAATGACTATTATTGATGCAATGCTTATCAATATACCGGCAAATTTCTTCACTCTACCACCCTCTTCATTGATTTCCACTCAACGCTTCTTCCCCTAACAAAATTGAAAATGGCGGCGATTGCCGCGTACTGAAGCGCGAGGATGTATAAGACAAGTCCTGCGGAAACCGAGGGAGATAGTTTTGGTGATTTTGAATAAATTAGGATTATGAAAGGTGAAACTATAACAAATGGAAGAAAGATGATTATACAATAAGTCATAGTCAGCGCCATTACCCATGAGCGGATAAACTTTTTGTTTTTACTGCGCTTAACAACGTTCCAGTATCTCCCGAGCTGCAAGGCACCATAATACCATCTCTTTCTCTGACTGAGTAAATCCCGCCAGCGAACAGGAGACTGTTCATAAATTCTTGTGGTATTAACAAGAATTGCTTTATAGCCCCTGGCATGCATCCTCGTCGCATAATCTGCATCTTCTGTGATCGCACCTTCATTTAGTTTATGCTTGTAGAGTAGGTCAGCTCTGAGGACACCAATCAATCCATTAAATTGTTTGAACGCAGATCTTTTGAGCAAAAAGTTCAGTACGTAGTATTCAGCCTGAATAGTTCTCGAAACAAGATTCAGTGGATTTGATATATAACGGCGAGAGGAGGCTATGTATCCCATTGAGTCATTTTCAAGAGCATCTACACACTCTGTAACAAAATTTCGTGCTGGTCTTGAATCAACATCGAATAGTGCCACGTAATCGGGCTTGAAATCTGCAAGAGATATAAGAGCTTCATTTATTGCTCCTGCTCGCTTCCCTTTACTATGTCTTGAAAAGACTTCTACACCCTCTTTTTTAAGCAATTTAATTCGTTCATCGTTTTCTGAGTTAACATCAACGGCGTACACTATTTTTGTAATAAGGTTCTCATAGTCTAAAGACACATTCTTTTTTACCGAATTTAAAACTACCCGTGAGTCTTCTGATTTTGATACAGGTATTATTACCACAATTTTTTTCATTGTATATAAGCTGTAACTTCCTTCTATTTAAGACACGGATTTACGCAGATTTATTTTAGTTTAACCGTGTTGATTCTTATCATTAAGCCCTTTCAGGGCTTGCGGGGAGCGTGGGCAGAGCCCACGAGTGTTAATCTGCGTTAATCTGTGTCCATAATTTATTTTTTATTGTTAGCTATTTCTCACTTGTTATTTTATTTTATAGAGCGTTTCAATTTTATCAAGTACCGATTCCCAGTTATATTTCTGCTCGACAACACATCTCCCCCTCCTACCCAGCTTTGTTGCAAGCGCATCATCTTCCAGTACTCGCGTAATATTTTGGACAAGTTCCTCTTCATCTTCAAAGATCAGACCTCCATTTCTCGCAATTTCCTCGACGCCGGGAATATTTGATGCGATGACTGGCGTATTGCATGCCATTGCCTCAAGCAAAACGATACCAAACGCCTCAAGTCTTGATTGTGTAGGTAAAACAAGTACGCGTGCTCTTCGCATCCATTCCTTTAGTTCGTTATCTGATACGTTACCTCTGAATTCTACCTTGACTCCCATTTTTTTTGCACGTTCTTCAAATCTAATTTTGTCTTCCCCTTCTCCCAAAACCACCAGTCTTGCCGGGATATTTTTCATTGCACGGATTAAAATTGGCAGACCTTTATATTCAACAAGCCTGCCTGCGTAAAGAACGATTCCATCCCGAGCTCCTGCATCTTTTCCTGGTAAAAAATCCTGCACTCTTATGGCATTGGGAATTATCTCAACTTTATCTAAATAATCTTTCAGTACCGGAGAGGTTTCCGCATAACTTCTGGTTGTCGCAATTATGACATCGGCATCATCCAGAATGGGTCTCACAAGCTCGTCATTCGTTTTCTCAATCCATCTGGAAACGAAATCAGGTATAGGCTTTCCATCCACCCTATCCGGAACAACGACATCGTTGTGATACGTAATGATATGTGGGCGGTAATTCTTTTTCATCACTGCTCGGGCAAAAAAAGGAGAGGGTATGTGTGAGTGATAAACATCACCTTCTACGTCAGGGAATTTAAGCGGGATGGGGGAATAGGGTATCGGCAAACAGGGAATAGTTGTAACCTTTACATTTACACGTTCATCGCTCCCTGTTGCTGTTACAACCTCAACTTCATATCCCTTCTCCCTCATCCCCCTTGCAATATTCGCGGTGTGAATTTCAATCCCGCCTATATGTGGGGGGTAATAAGGAGTTGTCAATAAAACCTTCATGTAATTTTTAAAAAGAGGGAATTTAATATTTATATACGCTCAAACGAGGTTCATAACATCTTTAATTGAATCAACATATTCAACGTGAATTCCAACATTCTTCTCGATGTATTCTTTTGTATCTTCTACGACCGGGTTCTGCTTAAGTATGGTTAGACCGCCGTACTGTTTCCTCACCTCTTCATACCTCACAAGCCGGTTGTTCTCACGCGGAAGGATGAAGATACGCTTATTAGCCTCTTTCGCCGCCGTTGCCTTGTATACCACACCTCCAATCTCCCCAACATGCCCATCCAGGCTGATTGTGCCCGTCATGGTAATATCATCGGGTAGCGTGATATTTTCCAGTGCCGCAATAATAAGTGTTGTCATCAGGGCGCCAGCGCTGGGTCCATCAACTTCGGGGACTTCTGATAATGCTTCAACACTGAAGATAACATCGCTTCCTGAGAGGTCGCATCCGGTATAATTCTCGGCAGCGACAGCCGCGGTATTTGCTGCATCCTGAAAGACAACGCCCATTAGCGGTTTTGTTTCCACAAGGACACGCCCGTATCCGGGTTTAATATCAACGGAGACCTGCATCATGGTTCCATTTTCCACAATCCGGCGTGAGTAAAAGGGATAATTACCTCCGTATTCCACCCGCCGCATCACCGCGGGAGCATCGAGTTGGGCTCTACCCGCTTCTCCTTCAACGAAACCTATGTTTACCTGGCTTTTAAGCTCTACTATTTGCCCTCGGTACAAATCGAGCTGTGCCCTCGCTTGTTGTAGTGAAAGGTTGGTTTGGTAAAGTTCTTTATTCAAGTCTGCATTCGCCTCTTCGAGCGCATTTATCTGCGTTTTAACCTCTGAAAGGTTTAATTGGCTCTGGTTAGAAATAAAGT
>PIXU01000220.1 GCA_003601795.1 Candidatus Methanophagales archaeon | reverse complement strand
GTGGTTTTTTTATTATTTTGAATAATAAGGATATAGGTAAGATAAAAAGTTCTTTGGACAGGTTGTTTGAAAAGAAGGGGGGTGCAAAAGGAAGAAAGGAAGGAAAATCGAGGAGATGGAAGATTCATTCAGAGGATGTATATGCGGAGTAGTTAGGTGTACCACTAAAATGTGAGGATATACAGAATCGGGTTTGGATTTATAAATTTGAAGTGATATAGAAGTTAATATGAGAAAGGCGGAAATAATAGAGGTTAGAAAAGAAAAGGAGAGGATTAAAATCTTTTTTCCTTATAACCCAGATCACATCGCAAAGATAAAGACTATCGGAGGCTACAAATGGCATGCAGAAGGAAAATACTGGAGTATTCCATGTTCTGAGCTTGAAAGGCTTTTATCTATCAGTTTTTGATGGTGAAAAATTCGATGTAGATCCATCAGTATGGCTCGATGGGCTTGAAAAGGAGCTTGCTGCGAGGAAGTACAGTCCAAGGACGATAAAAACATACCTTCATTATAATGAGGACTTTCTCAGGTTTTTCTGGCAAAAACCCTCATAAAATAGATGACGTGAAGAATTTTCTATTTCATCTGGTAGAGGAAAAAGAGGTCTCTACGTCCACTTTAAACACAGCAATCAACGCACTGAAGTTTTACTACGGTGAAATTTTAAAGCGAAGATTCGTTTGTAAGATAAAGAGACCGAGGAAGGATAAGAAATTGCCAATCGTACTAAGTCAGGAGGAAATTTTTAAAATACTTTCATCAGTGAAAACAATATAAAACACAAAGCAATTCTAATGTTCATCTATTCTGCGGGATTAAGGATAAGTGAGGTTGCAAAGTTGAAGCTAGAGGATAATAGATATGAAGAGGAAATTGATTTACATAAGAGGAGCAAAAGGGAGGAAGGATTAGGTATACGATGCTTTCTGAAGTGGCTTTAGATATGTTAAATGAGTATATTCAGAAGTATAAACCGCAGACATGGCTGTTTCCAGGGGCAAAGCCCGGGGCGCATGTAACTACGAGAACAGTCCAGGCAATTTTTGAGAGGGCCTGTGAAAAAACAAAGATAGGGAAAGAAGTCAGTGTTCATTCGTTAAGGCACAGCTTCGCAACGCATTTACTAGAAAGCGGTGTGGATTTGAGGTATATTCAGGAGCTGTTAGGGCATAAAAGTTCAAAAACAACAGAGATATATACGCATGTAAGTAATAAAAGACTTAAGTCAAATAAAAAGTCCCTTAGATAGATTATTTGAAAAGAAGGGAGGTGGTGATGTAAAAGGATGAGTAGGAGACGTTCTGGAGGAAAATTTTCATCCAGAGGGATGTATATACGGAGTACTTCAGATATACTGCCAAAATGTAAGGATATGCGAAATTCGTATATATCGCCAAATTGAAATGATATGCGAAGTATTGCGGATATGAACGAGTTATACGCAATCGGCTTTAAAATTGCGAGAGGAAAAAGATGAAAATTGAAGGCATTCCTGGACCAGCGGGATATTTCTATTACTTCACTACAAAAACCAGAAAAGGTCTTTACGAGGCTTTAGCAGATGAAATTATTTCAAAGTTGAATTCAGGTAGAGTTCTGGATATTGGAACAGGGTCGGGTAATCTTCCGATAGAGATAGCAAAGAGGGCATCAAATTTAGAGATAATAGGGATAGATCTTTCAAAAACTCTTATAAAAATTGCAAGAAATATGGCAAAAAGAGAAGGCGTCGGTAAAAGTGTTAGATTTGAAATTGGAAGCGCTTATGATTTAAAGTTTGAAGATTCTTATTTTGATATGGTAATAAGTTCCATGACTATCCATCACCTTAAATATCCTACGAAGGCATTTAATGAGATTTACAGAGTTCTAAAACCAAATAGGGAGGCATGGATCTATGATTTAATTAGAGATGCTTCATTAAAGGAAGTAAAGCAAACATTAAGGGAGATGAATTTGCCTATTTTCCCTTCCATAATCCTCTATCGGTTCTTTGGGTTAAAGTATGAGGAATACTCAGGGGAAATTACAGAATACCTTGAGGAAAGCTTATTCAAAGAATACAAATTTGAAAAGAAAGGATGTCTTATGAAAATAGTATTATCCAAGATATGACTTGCCGACAGCATATAACAGCGGATAAAAGGCTACTTTGCTACGCACCTTCGCCCAAATTATCTTCGGCAACTTCTTTTATCCGCAAGTCGTTATACGCAATCGGACTTCAGCCACTGGTAAAAAATAAAAATTTAATGATAGATCCCACATTCCGCACTTTTAAAGCTTTAGATAATATTTTAAGAATTACATACCGATAAGAACCCGCTGAAAGATGTTCTTTATACGTGGGTATGTTCACATCTGCACGTCATCGCGATTTTATTCTTTTCACCCCCTATTTCAACACGATTTCGCAAGGAAGAAGAGAAGGAATGGATTAACCGGCGTCTTCCGCTTCGCTTCGCATTGCTCTCTTCCTTGAACTGGGCAAAGGCGTATTTACCCGTAACCGGTGCGATACATCCGCTCATACTCATTATCGAGCAAAGAAAGGACTTTATAGTGTATCGGCTTCATATTCAAGACCGCCACCATCTCCGAGCCCTTGTAAAGGACGGTAACACCCTCAAACACCTGGAAGACACGCCGTATCGTCAAACTTTAAGAAAGTTTGATCAAAATGCTTCGCTATTTCTGTGTAGGCTTGCCCTTCTGATCCGGTAATGTCTCATCCGCCTTCTCCAGCGCCTCACGCAACTTGCGTTCCGCAATACTGTAAACCATGAGCCCCATTATCATCACCATCGCAACTATCCTGCCTTCCTTCTTCAGCCCATAGTAGAGGAAAAGAACAAGGGGTCTTTTAGGAAGCGAAACCCTCTCTCCGCATGCTGCTGCTCCTTATATGCTTTTAGCACTTCTTCATCACTCAGTTTCTCGCTGTCCAACTCGTTTGTAGCGACGATGAACTTACCCTTTTTTTCAGCATTTCCTTCTCTATTACGGATTTATCCTCCGCAAACTCCGCTTTTACGCGGTAGACCGTCTGTGTAGGCTCGTCTTTTCCTGGTCTCCCCCGTTGCCCGTTTTCTCTCTTCCTCTTCGTCTTCATCGCAATCGCGCTTATCTTGTGATACTTCCACCGCTT
>PIXU01000219.1 GCA_003601795.1 Candidatus Methanophagales archaeon | reverse complement strand
TTCTGCCAGTATTTGCCGCCCGCCAACTACATTCATTATGACTTTGACATTCTGCATGCCATCAACGGAATGAAAAAGGACAGGCAGTTTGTTGCCTTTTCGTTCCAGCTCGACATAAATATCTGCAACCTCATATTTTGACGATACTTCACGCTCAATCTCTATTAACTTCCCTTCCTTCGCCATCCTATCTTTAAATTCTCTCATTTTTTGGTAGCTAATCAATGTTTAAATGTACATGGCATAAAAATAAATTGTTGACACTGATTAACGCAGATTAACACAAACCTTTCTTTAAACCTTTTAAGAAAAGGTTTATCAAAAATGCTTCGTGGAAAGAAAGCTTTACCAAAGAAATTTGTTTTACTTTTAGCACAAACCTTTTCTTAGAAAGAAAAGCTTTACCAAAAGAACTATACTTTCTTAGCACAGGTTCTTTCTTTAGAAAGAAAGTGTTTTTTGAAAGAGAAAAAGTGTTGCGTAAATCAGTATAAATCTGCGTCCCAAATAGGAGGACGTTATAGTATATACACAACAAGAACATGAAATCCAAAACCGCAATAAAGATACGAATGGGACTTGCATTAGCAATACTGTTACTGGTGGTCGCCGTAGTTGTGTTTTCCGGGTATTTCGAAGACCAATCGGAGTTTGACCTGGAATTTAGTGATATTATATAAAGTAGAAAATCCAAAACCATCTCTATTAAGCAACCGCGTGGTAACAATTGACCCGGGCGAATCCGTTACACTCTGTGTTACGGTGCAGAACAACGGAGAGGAGATTATTTATCGCGATACTTATGGCGTTGGCATAGAGGTGGTCTACCCGAAGGAGGGCGCTAAATACTGGAAATTACCCGCTGAACGATTAATGGTGATAGATATGGGTCCAGGAGGAAAATCAAGTTATACCTTTAACGCATGGAACAGAAAAGAAAAACCGTTTACCGGAAACTTTAAAATACACGCCTATATCAGGTCAATTCAAACGGATAATAAGCTTGCTCGCAGTGGGAACGTGACCGTTGTATTAAAACCCCCTCAGTGATAGCCGTGACGTATCTGACCAGACGGGCTTAACATAGGTGTTTAGATTTGTTTTTTAGCAGGTCTGAAACTTCGACTCCTTCTTAGCCTGTCTTATTGAAGTAGCGTCTGGAGTTCTTATATTTGGCAATGCAAAATAAGATTATCGAAAAGTTTTTAAGTGATGACTATTTAGATGTTTCAAAGCGATGCGAAAAAATCGCCGAAGCGGATATGTAAAGGTCCACGGAAATAATAATAAGAAAGGGTTAGCAGTGTTTAGAGCATTAATTATCGTTTTTGGATGCTTGCCCCAAAGTATCTTTGTTGGCGGCGCTTTGGCAGAAGAAAGAGGCGGTGGTAATGGCGAGGACCCCGGAAACACAGGTTTTGAACCCTGATATTATTACATTGGAGATGTGGCAAATGCAGCGAACGGCAATCTATTCTTCCCAACAAGAGATATCTCAATAAAGGCTAGAGGATTTGATATAGCAATTGACAGGGCATACAACGGCTTGAACAGCGAAAAAGATAGCCCATTTGGCTGCGGATGGACCTTTAACTACAATATTTATCTCGTAGAAGATGGCGACGTGACATTGCATGAGGGCGATGGCTCGGCGCACACATTCACCTCCATTGAAGATGGCGATTATGTCTCGCCGCCCGGAATCCATTCAAAGCTGAGAAAAAATCCAGACGGCACTTTTACTCTTCGATTCAAGGACGCTTCAAATACCATTTCGATACTACCGGTGTGCTTCAAAATATTACTGATAAGAACGGCAACCGGTTAACCTTCAGCTATACGGACGGGAAGCTTACCCGGGTGGAAGACGATTCCGGTATGTCGCTCATTTTGAATTACACCGGGAACAGGGTAAGCAGCGTTGTAGACCCACTGGGGCGACAAATCAGCTACGAGTATGATGGCGAAGGAAATCTGGTAAATGTAACAGATGCAATGGCAAACTCCTCATTATACTCCTATTTCGATGGGCGCAAACTGAAGGAGGTTGTTGATAGAGAAGGGAGGATGCTTAACTTTTCTTATTACGATGACGGTAAGATCAAAGATATCTGGAAGTCATTATATAACTCTTCAACGTTCTATCCTTTCAGGCTATACCATGTTGAATATGGCGATAACATCACTTATGCTACCGATGCGAGAGAATATAGGTCATTGATAAAACTCAACGAGTTTGACAATCCCACAGCAATCACCGATCCCATGGGCAATGTTACCCGTAGAACGTGGGACGACGGCATGAATATGGCAAGTTTAACAGATGCAAATGGGCATACAACTGCTTATGATTATGATGAATACGGAAACTTAATCAAAGAAACGAATCCTCTTGGAAACGTAACGGACTACGAATGGCGAAATATTGATTCTAACCCAGAGTATATCTCTTTGCTCTTAAGCACCACAGATGCCTTAGGGCACACCACAAGTTATGGTTATGATGAAAAAGGAAACTTGAACAGAACGACCAATGCCGCAGGGAATAGCTCATATAACTATTATGACGAGTTTGGAAATCTAATAAGGTACGCAGATTTTAGAGGTTTTGAAACGCTGTACTCATATGATGCGCATGGCTTTATGACCTGCTCTACCGATGCGCTGGGGGATGTCACAGGATATGGTTATGACCTCGTTGGCAGGCTGGTAAACACAACCGATGCAAACCGTCATACAACCACAAATGAGTATGACCGTAGTGATAGATTAATCAAAGTGATTGATGCATTGGGCAACGAGACAAGGTACAAGTACAACGCAGAAGGGGAATTGATAAGCGAAGTAGATGCAAATGGGCATGAAACAAGCTATATAATTAATATTCTTGGCGAAGTTGATACGATCACGGATGCGTCAGACAATGAAACTTTCTTCAAATACGACCGAAAAGGAAATCAGATTAGAGAAACAGATGCAAGGAATAGTAAAACGAACAGCGTTTACGATGCGCTTGGCAGAGTAATTTCTGTCACCGATGCGCTGGGAAATACCGAAAGATATACCTACGATGCGCTTGGCAACAGACTGAGCATGACCGACAGGAATAATCATACTACTGATTATGAATATGATGCCTTGAACAGGCTGATAAGAAAAACCGACCCCCTGAGCGGTGTAACCAGGTATGAATACGATGCCTTAGGGAATTTGGTCAACGTTACCGATACAAACAATCATTCTACAACCTACGAATACGATGCGTTAAGTCGCCGGGTAAAAGAGATTGACGCCCTTGGGAATGAAACCACGTATGCCTATGATGCCAATGGAAATCGGGTGAGCGAGACAGATGAAAATGGAAATGGCTCTTCTTATACCTACGATGCCTTAAATCGCCTGGCAAGCACAACAGATGCTCTTGGAAATACCGAAACGTATACCTATGATGCAGTTGGAAATAGAATAAGCTTCGCTGACAAAAATGGTCATACCATCCAGTATGCCTACGATGCCTTGAACCGTCTCGTAACAACCACTGATGCATTAGGCGGTGTAACAGCTTATGAATACGATGCGGTTGGCAACGGGATAAGTGAGACCGATGCCAACAATCATACAACGAGATATGAATATGACGAATTAGACAGAATTACTAAAATTATCACACCACGTGGAAATACCCGGATATGTGCCTATAATGCAGTGGGGAGATTGATCGAAAGAACCGATGCTAATGGCAACACCATTTCATACGAGTATGACGCGCTCAACCGCCGCATAAGAACTTCGTATCCCGATGGAAGCGATGCTGTATGGGAATATGATGCGATGGGTAACCTCTTAAGAGTGACACATAACGGCGGGTTGAACGATGTTACTACCTACCAGTACGATGAGCTTAACCGAATCATATCTTCTACTGTGGACTATGGAGGAGTATTTACCAAAACAGTCAGCTACACCTATAATGGGGTGGGCAACCGGACGACCATGACCTATCCAGATGGAGAGAACATAGCCTACGAGTATGACGCCGCCAACCAGCTTGTAAGGGTAACAGCATGGGATGGCGTCGCCACCTACGAGTATGATGATGGAGGCAGAAGGACCAGGATGGACTATCCCAATGGCGTTTACCTTACCTATGAATATGATGCCAATAATAGAGCGGTGGGCCTTGTTGCCCGGGATGCTTCAAATGCCATCATCGTAAACCGCAGCTATGAATACGATGCGGTAGGGAACAAGCTAAAAGAAACACGCGATGAAGATGGAAGCCGCCGGGAAATCGAATATGATGCGCTCAATCGGTTAGTGCAGGTAACCTATCACTCTTCTCCAGCGGAGGTTCAGCAATATACCTACGATGCAGTAGGGAACTGACTGACCAAGACGGTTGACGGAGAACTCACCACTTACACCTTTGATGCCGATGACCGGCTTATAAAAGAAGAAGCACCGGCGGAAACAATCACCTACGTCAACGATAACAACGGCAACCGGATTAGCAAGACCAATAGCGAGGGCACCTATAGCCATGAATACGATTTTGAGATCAGATTGATAGGGTTTACCAAACCATCAGGGGAGTATGTCGCCGACCAGTATTCTCCGCAGGGATTGAAGTTAAGCAGGTATAAATGGTCCGGTACATGGGGCCATTCAACGTATTACCTTTGGAGCGGTCGAGACGTCATTGAGGAAAGGAGCAAAACGGGAAAAGTTTACACACGATACCACCCCGGCATCAGTGCGGTGCTGGATCCGGGAACAGAAAGGGAATGGTTAATGTATACCCTCTATGATAGTTTCGGCACCTCGGCGGCTGAGATACGACCAGATGGGCTGCACATCGTTGATTTTGACGAGTTCGGCATAAAGAGAGAAGGATGCCTGGACTGGGTTACCAGCTGGCTAGACAAGATTTGGGATGAGTTTCTAGAACTCTTCGGGGATGGCTACGATCCCGATACAGATACCCATGCCTGCTCTGACGAGAACAAGAATAAGTGGCTCGAGGACTGGATAGAGGGGATAGAGGACAAGATAGATGACATGGAGGACATGATAAAGGACATGAAGGACGAGGACGAGATAGAGGGCATGGAGGACGAGATAGAGGACATGAAGGACGAGATGGACCGCGCGGAGTCTATGAAGGCGCGTATGGAGCAGGAACTGCAGCGGTTAAAGAGGAGATAAAGGTGAATAAAAACAGATGCGTAATAAACGCAATATTGGCATCGGCAGTAATAAATTACACCGATGATGCCCAGGAACCGGAAGGCGGGCAGAAGTGAAAATAAAAATGGAGCATTGTGATACTCATGGTGTCGTTGATAACGGATTGAGTTCGAGATGGAAAAGGAAGGTAAAAAGATGGAGGTTGAGTGTTTAGGATTTGGTGTTAAGGATTTAGGAGTTTCAAAAAGCTCAAAATCAAATCAAACCATCATAACCACATACCCAACAACAAACCCTATTAGCGCACCCGAATTAAGAAATGGCAGCCCTGCATGCGGTTTCCCCCTACCTGCGATTCTGCTCAGCACTGCATAACCCGCTAAAGTTCCTATTAGCGCACCCAACGCAGGCGCTACACTTGCATATTTTACAAATGCAGACACAACCAGCATAGAAGGGATAATCGCATCGCCAAGTCCCATGTAGAATGCTTCTCCCATCTCGGTCTTATCCTTATCCTGACCTTTTTCGCGGAGTAAAGAAAAATTCCGCTTCCGCGGC
>PIXU01000218.1 GCA_003601795.1 Candidatus Methanophagales archaeon | reverse complement strand
TAAAAGTTGGTCCTGAAAACTGGTATGCAAAGGATAGCTATGTAAAACTAATCTCAGGAACCTTAGCTGGTCAAGATATAAATTCAAGCAACCCGGAAATAACTGTATCTCCCGATAAACAAATTTCTGGTAGTTTCGATATTTCTGTTAAAAACACCGGACATTCGGGCTCTATTTTTCCAATAGTAGCCACTCCCAACTGGGGATCTCATGAGTCCTGTTATTGGTCTATCACGGGACATCAGGCTCCGGGTATCAAAACACACACCGTAAATGTTGTTCTAACTGCTCCATCAAAACCCGGAGTTTATTACATTATCGTTGCTGGTCAATGGGAGCTAAGCACTGCAAATGTTGCTTCAGGAACTAATTGGCGTGTAGGAGAGAATCATTGGAATGACGGAAATGATTTAGCGGATTGGAGTACAACAAAGATAGAGGAAGCCATTAATTCTGGGTTAGTTATCGCAGATTGGGAGAAAGTAGAGGGAATGATTAAAATGTATGTCCCAGCGACGGCAATAAGGGTGAAAGTGGTAACAGAAAAACCAAAAGCATGGCTACATTCAGGCTATGACCTCTTCAACACTCGTTATTACCCCTACCCCTCGGAAACTGCAGTCCCCATGAATAACTTCAACCTTTCATGGACATCTCCAAACAAAGGTAAGATTTTAACCGGCGACATAAACGACGATGGCAATCTCGAACTGGTATCAGCCTCCGAGGAGAGAGTTTGTGCATTGGACAAAGATGGAAATGAGTTGTGGAGCAGAAATGTCGCAACTGATTCTGGCATTTCAGGTGCCAAAGTCAACTCAATGGATTTAGCTGATATGGACGGAGACAATGTTCCAGAAGTAATTTTAGGAGTTAGTCCGGCGGTGCCATATCCGGGAGTGAACAAGCCGCTTAGAATCCTCTTCTATGACGGCAGCGGTAACTTATTAAAAATTATCAGCACTCCAGATAGTCATAGGATAAATGTAAAATGTGCAGATTTAGACGGTGATGGAACGAAAGAAGTAATAGCAACTATTAACGCATGGTACACGCTAAAACCACGTGGTGTTTATGTCTATGATTACACAACAGGAAACGAACTCTGGCACTACAATGTCGGCCCACAGATATGGATAGATGCGATTGCAGATATAAATAACGATGGATATAAGGAAATTATATTAGGTAGCTTTGCACCGCATAATGGTAACTCAGACCATGGAACTGATGATTCCCACAGCTACGTGTTCTGCTTCGACAAAGATGGTAACAACTTGTGGACCAAACAGATTGGATGGGACAGTGTTTCCAGTAGTGTAGCGGATTTAGATGGCGATGGAAAAGTAGAGATTATTAGTTTCAGGAATCAGAACGAACCGTATTACCCGGGCCCAAACGATGTGTATATCTTGAACCCCGCAAATGGGAATATCGTGGACACGTATAATGGACCGTCGAACAAGGGCTGGAAAGGATGGGCGATAGCCGAGATTAACGGCGATGATAAAAAAGAAATCGTGGTTGGAAATAGAGATAGCAAGCTTCGTGTGTTAGATCACAACTTGAATTTAATCAATAGTAACAGCATAAGTGGAACGGTGCAGGCAATCAATGACATTAACGGCGATGGAAAAGAGGAGATAATCGTTTGCACTGATAATAAGCGAATACTCGTCTTAGACACTGATCTTAGCAGAAAGTTGGACTACGAGTTAGGTGCAAATGGGAATGCAATAGTTTCTGATTTAATACCTGGTGGAACAAACGAGATCATTGCATCTGCGGATAAATTGTATGTGTTGAGTGGAGTTGTCATACCACCAACAACCATAGATCAAATAATGTCTGATGCAAAGTTAATAGAGAAAATTCAAACGAATTCAACGGTAAACCTCAGCGCTATTATTGATGATAGTGAGTTTGATGCTATCTTACAAGGAGATTATGCTGTATGGGAAGAAAAATTAGACGATTACATTTACAAAGGAACTACATATTCTGGTGTTGTTGGTTACAGTAAGAGCCCAGTAATTATTAAGATCGCTGTCAACGAGGATGGAGATTTCTATTTAGGCACTTTTAATGGAACTGCAAATGACAATCTGTTAATATTTTCTCAAAATTATCGAGGAATTACGAACTACCGTGATTTTAGTGGGAATTTGCTGGATAAATCTGTGTATGGTGAACCGCACGATATCTACCTAGATCTAGATGCCAGACAGAATTATTTAGCTTATATCTTCGGAGAAATTTATAAGAGTCTCTACAATAAAGGATACATTAAGACTGGACCGAAAGATTACTACGAGCTTTATAACTGTAACTATTCCTTAGAAAACTATTTTGAGCGCCAAATAACGGTGATAAGGTCGTTTATATGTCATCAACAGTTTGATTATAGTTGGTATGATGAGAAATATAGACCAATAGATGAAGCAAGGAATGCAAAATGGTCCCCTATTGCAAATAATCCAGATCAAAACAGGGATCTGTCCCGAACCTTTAATGTAAGCTATCAAAACGTTAATGAATCATTTGTTTGGATACGTACATATACCGATAATGGTATGCATAGCGACATTACGATTTACGGTATAGATAACCCACCTGACTATAGCTGTAGTGGAGGAAGCGGTGGCAGAACTTGGAGAGTAACTTACGACCCAAATGCCGGGACATACAAAGTACACAATGACAATTGTGCAGCAGCAGAATTATTTTTGGATAATCAATTACCTGATAGGGTGTATATAGGGGGATATACCACTTGGTCACGTCTTGAACAGTCAGTAACAATCGCTGTTCTCGGTGATATAATCACATCAAATCATACCGAATCACCTTCTCCCGGTGATGATAATAATCCTGAGCCTTTGAAATGGGTAATCCCACCATCAGGTCAAGCAAACCAACCACCGATCGCATCCTTCACTTATTCACCACTAAATCCGGTTGTTAACCAAACCATAACCTTTAACGCCTCATCAAGCTATGATCCAGATGGTACAATCGTAAAATACGAATGGGACTTCGGTGATGGCAACATCACGAGCACAACAGAAGAAACAATAAACCATTCATATTCAGAAGCAGGAAGTTATGAGGTAACATTAACCGTAACAGACAATGACGGAGCGACAAATTCAACTACTAAAATAATGACGGTCTCTCCACCAACAGCAATCTTCGACACCGGCACACCCTCAAATCCGTATCCTTCAATATCAGGCACGCATACCGGGGATATCATACCATCGCAAGACATCACTGTGCACAAAATCTACACTTACCCCTGTGAAGGCACAGGCGGTCATACCGAATATGCTCGTATATGGAACAAAACATGGAACGCCACCGCAACCTGGGAAGGTTACGCAAGCGACTGGCATAACATCACCTTCGACAAGCCCGTTGTTCTTTTACCCAAC
>PIXU01000217.1 GCA_003601795.1 Candidatus Methanophagales archaeon | reverse complement strand
TTGTTTTAAATATATTCCTCATCTTCTTTCTCCTGTGCTCAAACGCCGTAGTAACGAACGCAAAAAACGCCTCTTTATTCGCTATTAGTCCCTTCTCCTTTAATTTCACCATCGCTGTTTTAACAGGTGGCGAAGGATAAAAGGCATCCCGGTGCATGAGCTCAAGAATTTCGGTGTCTGCGAGTGCCTGCACGATAACCGATAGACGGCCATACAAACTCGACCCCGGTTTTGCAATCATTTTCTGCGCAAACTCTTTCTGATACAGCAGCACAGCAAGCCCGAAGCCAGCGCTATGGAGCAGCAGTTTATACGTGATTGGCGAAGACAGAGAGAAGGGTATGTTCGCAACGACCTTATCAAATTCCGGTAGTTCTATTTTCATAATGTCCCCTTCTATCACTTTTACTCCAGCCTTGCTTTTTGTATTCTCGTATTGCGCTCGTAATGACTCACAAAGTGCCTTGTCCTTCTCCACCGCGTAAACTCTCTTCGCTTTGTCTGCTAATTTCTCCGTGATGCTCCCTCCTCCTGCTCCTATCTCCAACACCACGTCATCACGCTCTACGCCTGCATAGTTCACCAGTCTCGCTACAACAGCGTCATCAATTAAAAAATACTGACTGCGACTTCTTGCAGCTTTTACGTTTATATCGCGCCTCGTAACTTCCATTCACATTCACCGTTTTCTGCTATGCGATGTACACTTGCATTGCATTATATTGCATTAATTATATTTATAGTCATTCCAGTAACAAATTGCAATTAATAAACCACGAGATTTCACGAGATTAACACAAGACAAGAAAATACGTTATTGACACAGATTAACGCAGATTAACACAGATAGACGATAACAATCAACCCGGTTAGACTTAAATAAATAAGTTCGTGCCGTGTAAATCAGTGTAAATCTGTGTCTTAAATAGAAAGAGGTTATACGTTATATACAATAAAAAAAAGAAAACCTGTGCTAAAAGAAAAATTAATCTCGTGAAAATCTGTGTAATCTCGTGGTTAATAATTTTCGGAATGACTATATAAATGCGAGTAGAAATCAAATATGTATAAAGGGATAACGTAAAGCAGAAGATAAGATGTCAACAAAAGTAAAAGTAACCTTTCCTCTGGCTGGGAAGAGCATAACGGTGGAGAGAGGCGTTGAGGAGAACGAAAGCATAGTCGAAGCGATTGCCGGTCTGCTTTCGGAGATAGCGCCTTTATCTCAACTGGAGATGAAAGGTCATGAGCCAAAACCAGAAATGGCGGCAGCAGGTTCTAAACCTTCGGAAACGAGCAGGGCATGGGTTTATAGAACACAACAACCCAGCGCAAAATTTGTGGAGCGATATGCCGAGTTAATGGAAGAAGCAGAAGAAAAGGAAATGGAAAAGCAAGACTAAAACAGCGCACCTATAAAGAAACGGTTACAGACATGAAAAGAGAATACGGGAAAAAACAGGTACATTTAAATAACACCCTAAACAATCTGCTTTATGGTGATGACCCTATGCGTTCAGACATGTTAAAGAAAAATATTGAAACATTACCGCACCGCGCATTATTGATGTCTGCGGGACTGAATGAAGACGATTTTGACCCGAATAAACCTTTTATCGGTGTTGCGAACTCGTATAACAACATCATTCCGGGGCATATTCACCTGAACGAACTAACGCAGGAAGTGAAGCGAGGGATTAGAGATGCAGGCGGAGTTCCTTTAGAATGGGGCGTGCCGGGTGTTTGTGATGGCGTTGCGATGTTTGTAGAGATGCGGCTATCGCTTCCAAGCAGGGAACATATTGCGGATAACATTGAGATAATGACTCTTTCACATTCTTTAGACGGCTGGGTTGGCGTGACGAATTGTGACAAAATCACGCCGGGAATGCTAATGGCTGCGGGGCGTCTCGATTTACCGGCGATTATGCTTACCGGAGGTCCAATGAAAGCCAATGTGGTGGGAGGAAAGAAGCACCATCCTATTGAAGGTTTTGGCGTCGTTGGTCAGGTAAAAGGGGGAGTAATGAGCGAGGAAGAAGCGAATAAAATGCTTCCTCTGCTCGCTTGCGGTGCAGGTTCCTGTGTCGGGCTCTTTACTGCAAATACAATGGCTATTGCTACGGAGGTACTGGGTATGTCACTAACAAAATGCGCAACGACACTGGCGATAGACCCAGAGAAGAAAAAGCAGGCGTATGAAACCGGCAAAAGAATCGTTGCACTGGTCAGAGAGGACATAAAGCCGGGGGATATAATGACAAAAAACGCATTCGAGAATGCGATACGGGTGGATATGGCGATGGGTGGCTCAACAAATGCCGTTTTGCATATCCCTGCGATAGCCCGAGAAGCGGGCGTTGACATTAACGTGGATATGTTCGATGAGATAGCGCGGAAAACGCCGAATTTATGTAAGATAATCCCTGCTGGAACCGATGAGATGGCTGACGTTGACCGTGCAGGAGGCGTTCCTGCGGTTCTTAACCGCTTAAAGGATATGCTAAAAGATTCACCCACGGTAAACGAAAAATCAATACGGGAGATAGCAGAAGGAGGAAAAGTGCAGGATGACGATGTTATCAGACCCCTCAATAATGCATACTTTTCTGAAGGCGGCATAGCGGTATTAAAAGGAAACATCGCAAACAGCGCGATAATAAAGCAAACCGCGGTTGGCAAAGAGATGATGGTTCATTCAGGTCCTGCTAAGGTGTTCTATACGGAAAAAGAGTTGCTGGATGCGATAACCCCTTATGGGGCTTGTGGGGTCGCGGGGCAGAGTCTCACAGAAGCGAAAAGGATTGTAGAGGGTGATGTTGTCGTGTTACCATTTCAGGGACCTGCGGGGGCACCGGGAATGCCGGAAATGTTGACACCAACGGATGCGATAATGGGTGCAGGGTATAAAAAGGTGGCACTAATCACGGATGGTAGGTTCTCAGGTGGCACCACCGGTCCTTGCGTCGGACATGTTGAGATGGAGGCGTATAACGGCGGTGCAATCGGTGCGATACGAGATGGTGATATTGTAGAGATTGACATTCCGAACAGGAAGCTGAACGTTAGGTTGAGCGATGCGGAGATTAAAGAGCGGTTGAAGAAAGTTGAAATACCGGAACGGAAACTTACGCCGTTGTTGGAATCGTACAGGAAGAAGTTTATCGGAGTTAATTGTTATGGTGAGAAGGTAGAGGCGTGAAGTGATGATTGTTTCATCTTCATCGCTTTTTCAGACGACTCATTTATCGCTGTAAGCTTGATTGGGATATTGGTTTGGCTGCCTTTGCCAAAGAGGAGATAAAAAATAGAAACATATTAGAATGACGCTTCCAAACGAGGTTAAAGCGAGGTTAGAAGAAGGGATTAATGAATGGCTTTTGAATTTTGATGAGATAGCAGAAGCAGGAACGATTTTTTTAGCGAAAATAGGGATAGAACCAAATCTTGAAACTTTGTTGAGTTATGCCGCGGGTGTATTGGACTCTATTGTTGGCAGTTTTATTCACGCGCAATACGATAGAGGGATGGATGCAGAGGAAGATGAGGAAATGATCGAATTAATTAAAGGAAAAATTCCAGCGCTTGAACTCAAATTTAAAGAGTTTTTGAGAGAAAAAGAAGGGTTAAATGTTTAAATCGTATAATCAAACTATGGAACAAAGAACGATTAACAAAACTAAAATATCACTAATCCCGGGTGACATAACCAGGCAAGAGACTGATGCCATAGTCAATGCCGCTAATCCTTCCTTGATGGGCGGGGGCGGAGTAGATGGAGCTATCCATCGAGCAGGAGGAAGAGCTATTTTGGATGCGTGTAAAGAGATCGTCTCAAAGCAGGGAAGGTTACCGGCTGGAAAAGCGGTAATAACCACTGGTGGGAATCTAAAAGCAAAATATGTGATTCACACAATTGGTCCATTCTGGCAAGGAGGGACAAAGAGCGAAGCCGAACTTTTAACCAGTGCCTATCAAGAAAGCTTGAAATTGGCAACAAAGTATAAATTGAGTAGTATCTCCTTCCCTTCCATAAGCACTGGTGCCTATGGCTATCCGGTCGAGGAGGCATCGAAAGCGGCAATAAAGGCAGTGGTTTCTTTTTTGAGAAAAGAAGTGACCTCACTCGAAGAAGTGGTGTTTGTTCTTTTTGATCCAAGAACCTATAAACACTACCGCTCTGCATTGGAAGAAATATCATAGAAACATATATGACGCTTCCAAACGAGGCTAAAGCGAGGTTAGAAGAAGGAATTAATGAATGGCTTTTGAATTTTGATGAGATAGCAGAAGCAGGGATGATTTTTTTTTAGCGAAAATAGGAATAGAACCAAATCTTGAAACTTTGTTGAGTTATGCTGCGGGTGTATTGGACTCTATTGTTGGCAGTTTTATTCACGCACAATATGATAGAGGAATGAATGAAGGGGAAGATGAGGAAATGATTGAATTAATTAAAGGAAAAATTCCAGCGCTTGAGCTCAAATTTAAAGAGTTTTTGAGAGAAAAAGAAAAGAAGGAATAGCATAAGTTTCTGACTGAAATATCCACAAAAACATAAACTTGGTATTTTCAAAAAGCCTTATCATAGCTTATTCCCTATTCGCTTTTCCGCTTCGTCGGTTTTCAGGTCTTCAATTTGCGTAAAAGAAGTTCGTCAATAAGTAAATTTTGGGAATTCTTTAGTTTCCCTTTTGTCTGTTCTTTTCTTCCGTTGTACCTTTTGGAATTCAATCTTTTCTTATGATTTTATTCCTCTTAAGAACTCACCTGTCCTTTTTGTGTCAACCAGGGCTTCTAAAAATTCTCTAACATCACTTCGTAGCTTTGGTCTGTCAAGGAGGATATTCGCAAGAATTCTGAGCCGAGCAAGCTGCCCGGGATATTTAATTCTTCGTTTCAAAGTTTGATTATCCTTTATAGTGTTAACAAACTCTTGTGCAGTCTTGTCATCAAATTTCTCGAAGAGTCGTCTAATTATAGGAGCTGCAGTGAATGAATAATAATTGGTTCCCGAAGAACGATTGGTATCTCCTCTGAAGCCTACAAAAGTTAGAGTTAATGCAGCTACATATCTTGGGATTGATTCATCTGGTATGTTTGTTCCTAGCCGTTCAAGATAGTGAATATATTTTCCTTCTTCAGCCTATTCATCAAGATTTTGCTCTAAGTTCTGAATTGGTGGGTCAAATATTGCTCTTCTACTGGAAGAAGAAACATATTTTAAACCGTTAATCGAGATTAAGAATTCTATGCCCTTCTCTGTCTTTTGCCAGTTCCCGGAGACAATATCTTGGTCTAAACGATGCCCTATCTGGTGGCGATCTTCTTTTGGCAATACGCTCCAAAGAATTGGTGCACAAAATTCTATATTTGCCCGTAACACAGTGGAACTGCTCTCATCGGTATAGCAGGAATAAAACTTGTTAATTAGTTCTGCCTTATATACCGAGGGAAGATCGCTGAAAGCCTGATCTATTGCTATTTCATTCTTATCATAGTCTTGGCTGTCCATAGTAGACATGTATGTATCAATATCAATAATCATCGGTGGATAATCCTGTGATAATACATATTTGTTACAGTCGCTGATCATGTCGAGTACTTTGATAATAGATGGCTCAGAACTAGTGTCTCAACAATTTAATCCTTAGACATAATACTTGGACAACTTCTTATCAGCCTTCTCCTTCGTGAACTTCCAGTTGATCTTCTTTTCATAGTCATTCCTTCTCTTGGTCCATGCCGCCACTTCCTG
>PIXU01000216.1 GCA_003601795.1 Candidatus Methanophagales archaeon | reverse complement strand
TTGTGCGATAGACAAGCTCATAGGAACGTGCATTAAGCACGGGATAGAGATTCCCGAGAGTGTCTTGTTGACTTCTTGCAGACAGACGCACTTCACGATAAAGAAGGTAATCTTTGCGGGTTTCCCAATTGTTATAAGCGTTTCCGCACCTACTGAACTGGCAATACGAGATGCAGATGAATTTGGCATAACTTTAGTCGGTTTCGCCCGCGATAACAGGTTTAACGTGTACACGAACGATTGGCGGATTTTGTGAGTTGATTTATTTATAATTTTTTCAAAATCACCGAAAATGGTAGCAAGGTTTAAATATAAACCCTCCCTTTTTCTATTACATGGCACGCACACGATGCACAGTATGTGGCAAACCCGCAGCATATAAATGCAAGTACTGTGGCGATATCCTTTGCGAGGAGCATCTATCACCAGAAATGCACTGGTGCATGGGACTCGAAGAATATAAAAGAGACATTGAAGCAGGGAGAACCGTATTCATGGCGAAGCCAAACGAGAAAATGCGAAAGAAAGTTAATGCGAATATTTTCGGCATTTTTTCTCATAATTATTCTTATTTGCTCCTGTTCATCATTTCTATCTCTTTTTTTTTACAATTGCTTATCCCGCGTCCATATTATACTGGACTATTAATTCTGGATCCACTACTTGTAAAGGAAAGACCGTGGACATTGGTAACACATATTTTCCTCCATGGTAGCTTTGAGCATTTCTTCTTCAATATGCTCTTCTTTATCTTTTTTGGTCCGGTATTGGAAAGAAAAATAGGGAGTACAAAATTTCTGCTAATATTTTTCCTATCCGGAATCTTTGCAGGAATTGGCTGGAGTTTGACTTCTGCTTACCCCGCACTGGGTGCAAGCGGGTCATTAATGGGAATATTTGCTACCCTTGCCGTGCTGATGCCGAGGATGCGAGTGTATTTTTTCTTCTTAATACCGATGGAAATATGGATGGTAGTCGTTCTCTTTGCTCTATTCGATTTTATAATGCTCGGTTCAGGCGACATGATTGCGCATACCGCACATTTATCAGGTCTGCTTTTCGGGTTGGTTGCGGGCATGTGGTTAAAGAAAACCTTTTAGAAAGGTATCGTCAGTAACTCCTCAAAAATCCCGGGACACGTGATGGAAGAGATAAAGAAGACTTTTAACGCTTTTGTTGGACTGGCATTTGAGGAAATTGCTGCAGAATTCCTGAGCGATAAATTCAAAACGGGGAAGTGGTGGTATAAGGACACGGAAATAGATTTAGTGGGTTTAAGAAAAGGAGAAGTAGCATTCTTTGAGGTTAAATGGTGCGATATGAGTTACAAGGATGCAATTAAAGTTTTAAGGCAACTTGAAGAAAAGGGAGAAAGTGTCAAGATAAAAGGAAAAAGGGCTTACGGGCTTATCGCAAGAAGGATTAAAGGTAAGGACAGACTTGGTGGTTACGTCTATGATTTGAGCGACCCCATGAAAAAAAACAAGAGCGAGAACGTGTGAAGACATCGGAGTTGTGAATTAAACCTTTTTCTTTAAAAAGAAAAGCGTTTTCGGAATTTGAGATTTTTAAGGATTAGAACGAGAAATAGGATTTCCGTGGTTCGAATAAGGTAGAGCAGGTGAAGTATGATGAGAAAACAGAGAGGGTTTATTTCAACAAAGAGCAGTATTGCGAGGGCATTTCTAAACCAGGTGTGGGAGTATCAAATCGGTGGTTATCAGGTAGCGGAGAAGTATTTGAAGGATAGGAAAAAGCGAGAACTATCGCAGGAGGCGATAGAGCAAGAGAGATAGCCGTGTCTAAAAGATTAAAAAGTAGTTCAGAATTTCCTTTTTCTAATAACTCCTGTAACCACGAACTAACATCGTCTTCAGAACTGAATTATTTCTCATTAACGTAAGAAATATTTCAAGTTGTGAAAGAGAGCAGATTGGACAGAGATATTTTCTCATTCATGCTTCCGAGGAACTTCAGTATTTGGTGACAACCACGGTATTTACCATTAAGATTTTCCACCAATGGTTGCAAATCTTCAGTCCGAAATTTTCTATAACAGAATCAGGGGAAACAAAAAGGCGACAAGCGATATATTCAGGCGAACGAGGAAAATCTCGTAAATAATCCGCTACTCTATCTGTGCCAGGGACCTCTTGCGCCCACCACCTAAAAAACGAGGAAAAACAGTCGTCATTTCCGGTGTATATTATTATAGGAGCAAAAAGGTACTATTCTGCCATCTGGTAAACCATAGTGAATCACACATTTCCTTAAACGGGCAAAATCGAAATTATAGGGGTCCATAAAATGCATAGAACCGATGAACAGGAGGTTGAAATGGAGGTCACTTAAGTCCCAGTAGCTGTGGCTTTTTATGAAGCAAATAAAGAGTTCTTTTAAAAAACCTGGACGGATACTTCTTAAAGCTGCGAAAAGCGGTATCTTTTTCCTTTTTTTATATGCCGCCGTTAATCTTTCCATATCCACGTATTTCGTTATCGGCTTTACTTTTTCTCCTGTTTTTCTGTTTTTCTCAATCACGAGATAAGAAAAAGCACCGCAGGAGAAATGGCAGCCCACCTCCGATTTGCCCAGGGTTCCAAGCAGCACGCTAAGCCGCGAAGGAGGAAAGAAATCATCCGTACGAATAAACCCCGTTTGTTCTTCTATCTTACCAATGACGTCAGAAACCGTTATCCTCTTATTTGGGGTGTATGGAGTTCTGCCGCAGAAGGAAACAGGCTGGAAATTCACGCCTCTTATGATGTCACTATTCTCTATTGCAAACCGTATGATATCGCCAATTTGGTCGTCGTTCACGCCTTTTACTATGGTAGGCACGAGAACGATAGCAGGTTTATGACCTGCTTTTCGATGATTTTGTATCGCTTTTTTCTTTACTTCAAGCAGTTTCCGACCCCTCAGCTTCTCGTAAGGCGCTTCTGTTACACCATCGAATTGAAGATAAACAACACTTGTGCCTGCGGACTCTATCTCCTTACAATATTCTTCGCTCTGTGCCATTTTTAGACCGTTGGTATCCACTTCCACATGGTCGAACTTTTTTCTCGCGTATGAAATAAGTTCAGGCAGGTCTTCTCTTAGCGTGGGTTCGCCGCCACTGAATTGAAGACCTGCAGCATTTGTATTTGCAGCGAAATTGTCTATAATCGCCTTTATTTCTTCTATATCCGGGTCTTTTTTATGTCCTCCACTATTCCCGTTACTCTTTGCAAAGCAGATAGGACAGCTCAGGTTGCATCTCTCGGTTACGTCTATGATACCCAAAGCAGTGAAGGATTCATGCTGTGGGCATAAACCACAATCGAATGGACAGCCTTTTGATTCGCTTATGGGTGCTGAGCCGGCATTCGGCTCTCTTCTTCCTGCTTCTTCTATGTTTTTCGCTTCAAATTGCTTGTAAATGCGATAATCTGACCAGCATAAGTCTTTAAAAGTGCCGTGCTCCACACAGCTTTTCTCCATATAGACAGCTCCCTTCTCTTCATACAGTTTCGCATCTATGATGCGGTAGCATATCGGACAGATGCTTTTGGTGGTTCGGATGAGTGTGAATGTGGGCATAGGTTTCATTTTTATTTATTGCACATCTTTTTAATAATCCGAGGGATGATAAATAATGGTTGGGGATATTTCCTGTTGAAAGCTTGTAAATAAAATAGAAATATGAAGACCGTAAAAGGAAAGAAAGAGAGATTAATAGACGATTACGGCAGAGAAATCAGGAGTTTAAGATTTTCTATTACGAGTCGATGTAACTTGGACTGCATCTATTGTCATAATGAGGGGGAATGGAGAAGTGGGAAAAGAAACAGGGAAGAAATAAGTGCTGAGCTCGTAATAGAGATAGCACGAGTTGCGTCCGCATATTTTGACATAAGGAAGATAAAATTTTCTGGTGGCGAGCCTTTGATGCGAGACGACCTTGTGGACATCATTCAAGGCATGAGAGATTTTGAAGATGACATATCAGCAACCACAAACGGTGTATTCTTAAAGAGATATGCGGATGAACTTGCAGATGCAGGCTTGGATAGGGTGAACGTCAGCATAGATTCACTTAAGGAGGAAAGATACGATTTCATCACCTCATCAAGCAACAATCTGCCAAAGGTGATTGATGGTATATACAGTGCGATTGATGCAGGTCTTACTCCGCTTAAGCTGAATATGGTTCTCTTAAAAGGGATAAACGAGGATGAGATAGCGGACATGATAGATTTTGTGCGTGAGTGTAATAAAAGGGGAGCGGCGATCTTACAGTTAATAGAATTAATTCCTTATTTTAACCCTTTTATGCAAAATTGTGAAGCTAACTTTTACGCGGTCGAAGCGGAACTCAAATCGAAGGCATCTGCTATAAAAACGAGACGGCTGCAACACAGGCGAAAATATTTTGTGGACGGCGTTGAAGTAGAGGTAGTTCACCCGATAGATAACACGGAATTCTGTGCGAACTGCTCTCGGTTAAGAATAACGTCTGATGGAAAGATAAAGCCTTGTTTGCTGAGAAATGATAATCTCGTTCCCGTAGAGAGCGTGGACGAGATGCACATAATAACCAAATTGAAGTTAGCGATGCAGTATAGAGAGCCGTTCTATAAAGGGAAAAACTCCAAAACTTAATGGGCGGGTAATGGAAAAGAAGCTATACGTTCTTCTTCCATTAGCTTCCCTCGTCTTTTTTCTTTCCTCACTTCAACCACATTTGGGCTTATCTCGTGATACTTCCACCCCTTTTTTCTTTCTCTGCTTTCTCTTTCTCCTGCCTTATTTTCTTTTCCAGCGTCTTTGTCTTTTGCTTCTGACAACGTCTCAGGCAACTCAATATCCATGTGTAGCCTTCAGAAATCGCTTTTCCGGGGCATCGCCGCTAAAAGCCTGTATAAAAACCAGAAAACTATCTGACATGACCATAGAAACCACTAAAAGATTTGCATAATGGTATGCATAAATTTAAATTCAGCAGGGATTCACATCAAAATGCGCAGAATGTGTGATATACAATACAATAAAAAACAAAAAATAAATTATGTCCGAAAAAGTAGTAGTAAATCCTGAGGAAAGCGCATTGGTGGTTGAAGATATGCAGAAGGACTTCTGCTATGAAGACGGCGCTTTGTTTATGGGCGAGGGAGCGAAAGAGATAATACCCAGGATTCGCAGATTAATAGAAAAGGGAATACAAAAAAAAGTGCATTTGATATTCGCACAAGATTGGCATTCGCCCGCCAGTGAAGAGTTCGAGATATGGGGTCAGCATTGTGTTTCAGGCACCAGAGGAGCGGAGATAGTAGATGAGCTATCGCCCTTTTTAAAAGAGGCTTATGTAGTGAAAAAAGAGAAATACACCGACTTCTTTGGCACTGATCTTGATTTACATTTAAAAGAAAAAGGGATAAAAACATTGATAATCGTCGGTGTTGCTACAAATATATGTGTAATGCATACTGCAATAGACGCTTCCCTTAGAGGGTATGAGCTAATATTGCCGGAGGATTGCGTGGCTGCGTTGAGCGATTACGAGCATGAATACGGATTGCGACATATAAAATCCGTATTGAATGCGACTATCACCAGTTCGGGTAATATCATTTTTTGAATCATTGGTGCGATGTGAAGAAGCTCTGCTGATTATCAGCGGAACCACGATTGGATGTGATGTCTCAGAAACGTTCTCAACAACCGCGCATGTTACGAGGTCGGGGGGGTGGCATAGGGTTTGCAAATACGAAGCACGTCTTCGATTTCTATTCCCTTACTGTGTCTCAGGATTAACTTCACCTTCTCGGCAAACGATTTGGAATCGTTCACCCAGCCTTGGAAATAAGCTTCGTTGTACGTCCCATGATCAACGAGAACGGCTGTTTCATTTGTCGGGTTGGTGCACAATTTCGCTCCCCTGTGTCTGCCTTTCATTCGGCTTTTACGCAACCGAGTTCTACATAAGCGGGTGGGATACTCATGTTATTGCTAATCAGCATAATATTTCCAGCTTTAGATATAATTTTGTAAGTTTCCTCTATTCTTGCGACCTCACCCGTTTTAATTAAAACAAAAACTGTTTTAGTATCATTAAATATCTGCTTTAATCTATTTTCATCATTAATTCCACTTACTTTTCTGTCACTATAAAACAATGGAGCAGGACTTGATATCGTATACAAATAAAACGTGTCATTTGGTGTACTCACAATTTTCATGTTTTGAGCAACTACTTTGATATTGGGATTATAATTTAAAACAAGGGGTAAATGAATGGTAGATATTAATAATACTCCAACAAGAAGTATGGATATACTTTTTTTGATTATGACGTTATTTAATAATTTTTGATGCCTAATCATTTCATCAATAAGGAAAAGGATTATGCAAATTATAACTCCTCCGATTAGTTTGGAATGTATTGGGATAATTATAAAAAAAGAACTTATCCATAACACGAATCCAATGAACATCCCGCCAAATATTAAACCATCCCTTTTTTCAATGAATTTATAGAAAAATTGTGCAACAGAGATTGATAAAGCAGGATAAATGGGTATTATATACCAAGAAAGTTTACTCTGTGCAAGTGTAAAAACTCCAAGAACAACCCCAATCCACGATAAAATTAGAATGTCCTCTTTTTTCTTTTCTTCAAACGCTGTTTTTGCATTATAAAGAACTGCGAATAAAATAAAAACACTGTATGGATGGAAACCCCTTTTTAGTATATCAAAATAATAAAAATCAGTACCAATATGGCCTTCTATTGCCTGTTCAGATCGCTTTATCACGTGATACATAAAATAGTTATCAAAAAATTTTTTCCCGTGAAGGATTAACTGTGAGATATGCCAAGGTGCGGCTACGGCAATAGAAGCACTAAATCCTTTAAGCAAGTTCTTATTTTTTAGAGGGCTTAGATTGGTGGTTAAAAATAAAAACAATAAAACAATAAAAAAAGGGAGGAGCCCGACAACTCCTTTTGTCATTATAGCAAACCCAACTGAAATTCCTGATAAAATGAAGTATTTATTGTTTTTCAATCCTAACCAAAAAAATAGGATGGATAGACCAATAAAAAATGTTACTGGGACATCTAACATTCCCATCCTAGAATAATTTAGATATTGAGGGGTTGTAAGTAATATCATCGATGAAATCAATCCTACGTATTTATTATAAAGCTCTTTACCTAAAAAATATGTGATTACAATCCCACCAATACCAAAAATCGCAGACCAAAATCTTGCAGAAAATTCATTAACGCCGAAAATTTTGTACATTATAGCCGTGAGCCACATATAAAGTGGTGGTTTATGAAACCATAAGCTATAATTCCAATGAAGTGTGATCCAATCTCTGTATATCAAAATTTCTTTTGATACTTCAGCATATATTGACTCATCCCAATCCGCCAAACTCCCACCAGTATTATGAAAAATAACAATAATTGCTGATAATAAAATAAAAATAAGAGGTATATTTTCTCTTATAGCTCTATCTTTTCCTAATTTTTTATACAATGTATCGTCACCATATTTTTCTTCAAATTTATATATCTCCTCGGATCCTGCTATTTCCATAATCTCACTTTTAACAAAGAGAAAAACATCTTAGGAGCATTTGATAAACTAAAATTCGAACCTTCTGAATGCTTCCATGTAATAGGAAATTCTATGACCTTATATCCTTTATTTTTTAATCTCCAAAGCAGTTCAACATCAAACTCAAATCCCTTCGTATTTAATTCAACTAAGACATTTTTTATCGCTTCTTTTCTAAAAACCTTGGCACCACATTGAGTGTCTTTAAAATTTAAGCCAAAAAACATTCTCACAAGAATATTAAAAATCCTACTCGCAATTCTCCTTTTTAAAGGTTGCTTTACGAGAATTCTCGATTCTTTCAATTTCCTCGATGCAATTACACCATCTACCCTTGAAAGCAGATCAAACATCTTCTTTATGTCATCTGGTTCCACAGATTCATCCGCATCAGCAAACCCTATTCTTTCTCCTTTTGCTGCTTTAAATCCCTCAATTATACCCCCTCCCTTACCCAATCTTTTCTCAAAACTCAATAATTTGACATTTGGACACTTTTTGGATAATTTTTTGACAATGTTTCGAGTGCTATCTGTTCCTTCACAGACAACGATTATCTCTTGATCTTGAAGATGGAAATGGTTAGCATACCTGGATAAGACCGTTTTTATTCTGTCCTCTTCGTTATATGCAGGGATTACGAGGGATATTCGCATATACAACTCATTTGTATTTTCTAATATAATATTAACAAAAGGCTACCGAGATTTTAATTACCGGAGTCATACAGGTGGTCTTTTTTTATCTGTCCACTATTGCCGGTGTCTTCGACTTTTTATCCACGCGAAGAAAAACACCGATTCTACGTAAATATTCCGCCGAGAAACCTCTACCGTGGATCAATAGCTCCGTCAAGTCATCTATCTCGTCTATATCCGCACCGATAAAAAAGGAATCGTGAATGACATGGGTCAAATTCCGTCTTTTCGCCGTTTCTATATGCTCCAAACAGCTAATTCCATAATAAGAAACCGCAAACTCAGAAGGCTTGCGCAGGAACAAAGCATTTGTGCCTCCTTTTCTCCCTGGTGCTATCACCACATCCTCCTCGTGACCAACAATTTCATTTATACTCTCAGGCGTTGCCAGAGGAATATCAGCCATTATTATCAGCACTGGCTCTTTTTCCTCCCTTAATACTTCATTTAGCACCGCATTCAGCCCTCTACCATCCTCTCGAGCAGACAGTTTTAGCTTCCACCTCACGTGAGAATCCAATCCTGATTTCAATTCTTCCATTATTTCTTCTGAGCCTGTTGAAATTATCTCGGCTTCTTCTATCTCCGATTTTGATAATGCTGCTAAAACGTCTTTTAACATCCTTATGGCAAGTTCTTCTCTTTCTCTTTCACCTAAAAAATCTCCTAATCTCGATTTTGCTCCTTCCTTCTTAAACGGTATAATCGCTTTCACTTACTTTTCCCTGTTAGCTCGTCCACCACCATCTGGCATTTTTCTTGCATTATTCTCGCTGCTTCTATTATTAGCTCATCTACGGGCACAGAGCCATCTCCCTCCACTGCAAAGGTCACTGAGTTGGGTTCGCCTTCTTCTCCCGGCACGATTTTGTAACCACAGGTAGTAACAGGCTGCCATTTCGCATGTTTCTTTCCCCTGCCCAGCCTTGCAATCGCTTCCAGAGCGATTTTTTGTCTTGCAACCGTTCTAATACTGCCAATCTCTCTTTCCGTTGAGATCAGCTTCACGATGGGTATATTTTCAAACGCCGCCTCTACTCCTGGGTCTGAGGAGATGAGTTCCTTAGAATAAACCATTGTATATCCCGCTCTTTCTGGACTTTCCGCTTTTAAGGTCAGAGAGACCCGGTCTTCATCGCTGTATGCACCGAGATCGGTCTTCAAAGGAATCAAAGCCAAACGCAACGCTAACTGCTCGTCATATAATAAAGACGTATTTTCATGAATGTTCACTTCATCAATTGCAAGCTTTGGCACTTCTGCAATCATTGCTCTCCTGAGCGCATTTGCAAATCGCGTTTCCACTCCGGAAAGCACAAACTTCACTTCGTTTTTCCCTCTTTCGATTATCCTTACTTCCATAACTTTTTGCTTCGCATGAAGCCTACACTCTTCTACCCCTCTTTCCACCAGGGCGTTTCGTGCCGTCATGTGGTACAGGCGTCACGTCCTCTATTTTCCCTATCCGCAACCCTGCACGGGCAAAAGCTCTTATTGCCGCCTGCGCGCCTGGAGCAGTAGTTCTCGCTTTACGCCCCGGTGACGCCTTTACTTTCACATGTATCCCCCATATCTCTCGCTCTTTTAGTTTATCCGCAAGCTGCGTTGCCATCTGCATCGCGGTATATGGGGAGCTCTCATCACGATCTGCTTTTGCTATCATTCCGCCAGAAGCCCTTGCAATCGTTTCCGCACCTGTCATATCAGTAATCGTGATAATGGTGTTATTAAATGAAGAAAAAATATGTGCTATTACCCATTTCTCAACTGCCATTTTTCAAACCCCCCTCTTCTATTTTTCTCTTCCCTCTGCTACTTCCACTCCCTTCTCCCCTGTGACAGTAGAAATAGAAACAGGAGCATGTCCATAGTAGTCCATTTTCCTTTCCTCATCCACGCTCACCAGATAAGAAGGAACGGTAACTCTTCGACCATTAACCGCGATATGACCATGAACGATGAGTTGTCTGGCATGTTTAAGCGAATTGGATAGACCCTTTTTTTGTACACGTGTTTGTAGTCTCCTTTCCAGAATATCCTCTAAGCTCAGTGCTAAAACATCTTCCAATCTCGAGCCCGCCCCACTTTCTCCTTCACTCATTCCTTCTTTTAGTATCCCTTTCCTCTTTAAGCTCGTTAAGATTTCTCTCTCTTTTCTTATCGTATGTTCCGTCGGCTTTCCTCCCGCTACTTCCGCTAAAATCTTTCTTACCTCCCTTCGGTACCTCCTTATGAGGCTCGCTGCTTTCCATATCTCGCGCTTGTTCTTTAATCCATACTTCTCGACTAACTCCTTCTCCTCTTTTATCCTTTGCACTACCCAGGGTCTTCTTGGTCGCTCATACGTCTTCTTTCTTCTCTTTATATGCCCCATTTTTTACTTACCCCCTTTATCTTTCCCCTGTCTTACTTTTTGCCTTTGTAGCCAATAGTTTCTTCCTCGTCACACCTACCACCAATCCTTTTCGTCCCGTTGATTTTGTTCTTTGTCCCCGTACTTTTAGTCCCCTTTCATGTCTTATTCCCCGATACGACCTTATCTTCCGCAACAAATTTATGTCTTCTCGCAGCTTCAACAGCAGGTCTGAGCCCATTATGTGCTTGTCTTCTCCAGTAATTAAGTCTTTTTTCCTGTTTAACATCCACCGTGGCAATCGCTTCTCTGCATTCTTAATCGCACCCTTTAACCGCTCTATTTCATCGTCTGAAAGCTCACCCATTTTTGCCCGCGGGTCTATCCCCGAAGAAACAACAATTGTCTTCGCTACTCTTCGCCCTATCCCCTTTATTCCACATAGCGAATACGCTACGCTTCTTTTACCATCTAAATCTGTATCTAAAATCCTGACAATATGCCGGAATTCCTCTTTTTCTTTTTCTCCCTCTTCTCGCATTTTTTTCCTTTATCCGTTTCTCTTTTGCATCTTTCTTAGCACCTGTTCTTTCTTTAGAAAGAAAGTGTTTGAAATTTTTTCGCCGAGGAAGGGATTTGAACCCTTGAGTTCCTTTCGGAACACAGGCTACCTGTTCTGACCCAACGAGCTCCAGGCCTGCGCCTTACCACTCAGCCACCTCGGCTTATCCTTATTATAATAAATACTTAACATGAACTTATAAATTTAGAGTTTTCCACACCTTGTTGAGCATATTTTTCCTTTCTCCTCCAACCTTTCATATATGTCCCTGGCTTCATAAACACTTTCTCTGTTTCTACACATACGCCTTTTTCCGCTCTGAACATATCTTCCGAGCCCTTCTTTGCTTTGCCTATGCTCACCGCTTCACCCTTTAATGTATATATTACCACACGATTGCCTGTATTTATTCCTTCTTCTATTCTCGAAATCCCGGGCGCGGCAAGGTCTGCGCCATGACATATTGCATCAACCGCACTATCCTTTACGATTATGCACGGCAGGTGTCCCAATGCATGTTCCATTGGCATGATAAGTTCTCGCAGCCAACTCTCATCCCCTTCCTCTTCATAAAAAACATAGGCATCTTTCAAGTCATGCAACCTCGTGAGATTATCCTCAGCGAAGGGAAATGATTTCGTCCTTCTCAACTGTGACATGTGCGCGCCTACACCCAACGCGAGCCCGATATGATGACAAAGCATTCTTATGTAAGTTCCTGCCTCACAACCTACTTTCATCAACACATTCTTGCCCTCTATTTCTTTTATCTCGATGTAATGCACCGTTCTTATCCTTATCCGCCTTCTGACCGCGGACTTCAGTGGCGGTCTTTGGTATATCTCGCCCACAAATTCTTTGCTTATCTTCCTGAGTGTATCCTCCTCAACCTCCCTGTGTAGTTTCATCACGCACACGTATTCCTTATCGCCAACAAAAGTATCGGCTAACTTCGTTGCCGTTCCAAGCAAGACAGGCAGCACGCCGGTAACTTTCGGGTCAAGCGTCCCGGTATGCGCTGCCCTGTTTATCTTCAATATGTCTTTTACCCAGGCGACAACCTCATGCGATGTCGGACCCG
>PIXU01000215.1 GCA_003601795.1 Candidatus Methanophagales archaeon | reverse complement strand
GAGTAGTAAATCTCTTTCATGTATTCTACATTATCCGTTGTGATGACGATTTCCTGAACAACCACCTTCTCGTAGCCTTTGAATTCCGCATCATCAGGCAAGATGCTCTTATCTACCTTGCACACTTCGATACGGTCTATTTTTATCTTATGTTTCTTCGCTTTTGATTTCTTATCTTTTGGGGTACTTTTGTGTTTTTCTCTCTTCCTCTGAAGAGATGTCTTCGTTCGGTCTCTTCCTGGAAGGTTTGATGTCTGGTTTGGCTTGCTCTCCTTTTAGGAGATTGATTGCATCTCGTAACTTCTGGTTTTCTGCTTTTAATTTTTCGTTTTCCTCGCTTAATACTTCAATGAGCTGGAGCAGGATGCGGAAGGCTTCTGCCAGTCGTTCATCCGCAATTTCATCAGGACGGATATTCAGAGCCTTTAATGCTTCTGTGACCTGTGATTGGATCATAGTACACATTCCAATAGAAAGAAGGGTATTATAAAACTTTCGATTTTTGCTTAGCATCACTCAACAATGAGGGCATTGTCGATGGTTCAGTATAATTGCATTTTTGAGTTACCTTTTAATTTGAAAAGGATACTTTTTCTACTATTTTGAGTACAGTTGCAGTTGTCTGTTTCCGGATGGGAGCTACAAAGGAGGATGAATTCAATATAAAGGAGTTTGGAGATGATTACAAAGAATATATGCACAAAGTTCCTATGTGGAATGTTTTTAAGAGACTAAAATAAAAATAGAACGACCAAAGCCGTTTGTCTTTATAATCCTTCTTTAAAGATATAATCAGAAAAGAGGGGAGAAGAAAAGCAAAAAGAGGGAAGAGTGAGTGGGAGGAAGTGAGCGAGCGTAGAATGAGACTAGTGCGGGTGATGAAGTTTGGCGGAGGAGCAGTGGCAGATGGTAAGAAGATAAAGACCGTGGCAAATTTGATACGGCGGAGCAAAGAGGGAACGGAGGAAAAGGAAACGGGGAGCAATGGACTTGGACTGGTCGTGGTGACATCCGCAATTTTTGAGATTACGGATATATTGCATGAAAACGCAAGCAGGGTGGCAAAAGAGGGAGACGTGGAAAAGGTAAAAGAATTTGTGAACGAATTAAAAAACAGGCATGAAACTGCGGCATCTGAGGCAATAGACAATAAGCACGTGTTGAACGTGGTAAAGAAAGAGATAGAAGAAAGAGTGGGGGAAATGGAGAAGGCTCTGGTTGGTATATGTCTGTTGGGCGAATTAACAGCGAGGTCGCTTGACTATATCGTTTCCTTCGGCGAACGATTAGCGGCTCCTATCCTGGTAGGTACGTTACAATCAATGGGTATGGATGCCGTGCATCTCACCGGTGGTGACGCGGGGATAATAACGAATGCCAACTATGGCAATGCGCAGTTAACAAGCGATGCGGAAGAAGCGATAAGAGGGCGAATTATACCTTTATTGGACGATAATAAAATACCCGTCGTCAGCGGATATATGGGGGAAACGAAGAAAGGGATAACGACAACGCTGGGTAGAGGCGGCTCGGACTATACCGCGACCATAATAGGTGCGGCGATAGATGCCGATGAAGTATGGCTCTGGAAAGAAACCGAAGGAATAATGAGTGCAGACCCCAAGATAATCAAGGATGCAAGAAAGATACCCTATATCTCATATATGGAAGCGATGGAACTATCCTATTTCGGCGCGTCTATTCTCCATCCGAGAGCGATAGAACCCGTGATGCGAAAAAAAGTGCCGATACGAGTGAAGAATATACTCAAGCCTGAAGATACGGGCACGCTTATCGGTGAAGAGCCAGAAAAGACGGAAAGGGCAGCTAAAGCCGTTACGCTGATTGAAAACACCTCAATTATAAACATCGCGGGGGCAGGTGTGAGGAGCATATCCGACGTTGCAGCTCGTATATTCTCGGTCTTAGCTGCTGAAGATGTGGACGTCATCATGATAAGCCAGGGCTCTTCGGAAAGAAACATATCCATCGTTATAGAGAGTGCGCAGTTGGAAAGAGCCATTGGTGCAATACAGAGCATAAACGCAGAAGGCACGGTGATCAGGGATTTCACGTCTAATAGTGATGTTTGCGCAATGAGTGTTGTTGGAGCAGAAATGGCGGGAACACCGGGAGTTGCTGGAAAAGTCTTTTCCGCTCTTGGTAAGGAAGAGATAAGCATAATAATGATCTCACAGGGCAGTTCAGAGTTTAATATTTCGTTCGTGGTAAAAAAGAAGGACGCTTATAAAGCAGCACAAGCGATACATGACATGTTTAAGATGGGAAGGTAGAGTAAAAGGTGTAACCTATTTATCTTATGAGAGCATTAATTTAATGGAAGGATTAGAAAAGAATAAGAAGTGAGAATAATGACCGAATCAAATTCAAATGAGGCAAGCAGCAAGGGAAAGGATAAGCGAGAGGAGACGGACCTGCTGGGCAGCGCGGAAATAAAGACAACCGAAGAAATAGAAGTGCCGAAGTTGCTGGTTGACCAGGTGATAGGGCAGGAACACGGCGTGGAAGTGATAAAGAAGGCGGCTAAGCAGAGAAGACACGTGATGCTTATCGGCACTCCCGGTACCGGAAAGTCAATGCTTGGGAGTAGCATGGCGGAATTACTGCCAAAGGAGGAATTACAGGATATTCTTGTCTATCCCAACCCTGAAGATAAAAACACACCGAAGATACGCGTTGTTCCTTATGGCAAAGGAAAAGAGATCGTGGATGCGCAGAAGTTAGAAGTGAGAAAGCGCATTCAGATGCGAAATACGTTTGTTATGTTTACTTTCTTCCTCATCATGGGTATGGGTTTGATTTACTTCTTACGAGAAGGAAATATAAGTATATTTTTCTGGTCGATAATCGCCGGTGCCGTTATGCTTCTGGCGTTCCGATGGATGATGCCGAAGGAGGAGGCGATGATGCCGAAGTTGCTTGTCTCCAATACTGGGCGTGAAACGGCACCCTACATAGATGCAACGGGAGCTCATTCAGGATCGCTGCTCGGTGACGTCCGGCACGACCCATATCAATCAGGCGGATTGGAGACGCCCGCACACGACAGAGTAGAAGCGGGTGCTATCCACAAGGCGCATAAAGGCGTTCTTTTCATTGACGAGATAAACACGCTGAGATTAGAGGCGCAGCAGAACCTGCTTACCGCATTACAGGAGAAGGAGTATCCGATAACAGGACAATCAGAGAGGAGTGCGGGGGCTATGGTGAAGACTGAACCCGTGCCTTGTGATTTCACCATGGTCGCCGCGGGCAATCTGGATGCCGTAGCAGGTATGCATCCCGCTCTTCGGTCTCGAATAAAGGGCTATGGATACGAGATATACATGAAAGATACGATGGACGATACGGAGGAGAACAGAAAAAAGCTTGTCAGGTTCATTGCTCAAGAAGTGAAGCGGGACAAAAAGATACCACATTTCGATATAACAGGTGTGGAAGAGATAATAAGGGAAGCGAAGAGGAGATCAGGCAGAAAAGGTCACCTTACCCTGATATTGAGGGACCTGGGTGGACTGGTGCGAGTGGCGGGCGACATTGCTCGTGCAGAAGGTGCTAAATACGTAACCGGAGAGCACGTGATAAAGGGAAAGGCGATGGCTAAATCCGTGGAGCAGCAAGTGGCTGATGAATATCTTGAGCACAAGAAGGACTACAAATTGTTCAAAACCGAGGGGTTTGAGGTGGGCAGGGTGAATGGACTCGCGGTAGTGGGGGATTCAGGTGTGATGCTCCCCATAATGGCGGAGGTTACGCCAGCACAATCAAAAGAAGAAGGTAAAGTGATAGCAACCGGTAGATTGCAGGAAATAGCGCAGGAAGCAGTGCAAAACGTTTCCGCCGTGTTCAAGAAGTTCACGGGGAAGAACATATCCACGAAAGACATTCATATTCAGTTTGTAGGCACACATGAAGGTGTGGAGGGCGATTCCGCTTCTATTTCCATTGCTACTGCTGTTATTTCCTCGCTGGAGAACATTCCGGTTAATCAGGATATAGCGATGACGGGTTCATTGTCCGTGCGAGGTGACGTTTTGCCCGTGGGTGGAGTAACGCCGAAGGTGGAAGCAGCGGTACAGGCAGGTATCAAAGAGGTGCTGATTCCTCAAGCGAACATGAATGACGTACTTATCGAAGATAGGTATAAGGATAAGGTGAAAATAACACCGGTGGTATCAATAGAGGACGTGCTTGAGCATGTTTTAGCGGGTAAGCTGAAGAAGAAGTTCATAGAGAAGATAAGGAGCTTCACTACGGGTGTGGAGAAGATTATTC
>PIXU01000214.1 GCA_003601795.1 Candidatus Methanophagales archaeon | reverse complement strand
TGTTTTGGAATACAACTCTATATTCATTACGGCTGACAACCAAATGAAAGCACAGGCGGTATCGAAAGAGTTATTCACAATTTTTGTATGAAGACCTTGGCGGGTTCTGGCACTTGGACTCGATCATATCAACACTTCGGCTTACACCCAAATGCCTTCGCAACTTTTATAGGGATGCAATGTAAATTGTAACAAACGGGATTTAACTTAAACTTGAGTAAGCGATTACATTATTACGGCTCTTTGAAGTTGAAAGTACCAGAACTGGAATAACTCCCCATCCAACTTGTGGTTTGTGGTCCTCTCCAAACCTGAACGAATTAAATAATCTTCGCGAAGTATTTTAACCCCCCACCACCAAAATAATAGCCTCTGAACCTGGAATAAGCCCATTTATAGCCCTATAGTCCTTATATTTTAAATCTTCACTCTTATACTTCTTTCTGAACCTGTTAATATTCACCGTCAAATTGGTGATATCTCCAATTATTATCGTTTTTACGATCTTTCGCTTTCCACAAACGGCGTTTACGGTTCTCAACACCATATCCACAAACTGATCAACTGTAAACCTGCTTAGAAGCCTGTAAACTCCCTTAACGATGCTTTAGCCTTTAATTCGCTTATTACGAAGGTTATATCTCCTTCAAAGCACATTGCGAGTATCACGACCTTCAACATCGTTATAGCTTCATTTTTGATAGATTGGAGACTGATATAATGATCTTTTGTGAATGGTTGGTGGAGGGGGTTAATCATAATATATTAGCGGGATATAAGTTTGGGCTGTGGCATTTGGGCGAGCGAAGCGAGGAGTTCATGGAACCTTACCTCTAGCGATCTTTTTCAGTAATATTCCAAGAACTTTTTGATCGTATTAACTGTTGACCTTGAAACTTCATATTTCACCTTATCACCTATTTTCACCTTGTTGAAGTCTTCCTTGCTTACAAAGTATGCTAAGGCTTCTCCTTTATCGATACCATTGATTGGATCTCTGGAATCTAATCTTATGGAGACAAGGTATTTGATATCAGAATACTCGCTCTTCATTTTATCTTCCAACGATTTACTAATAAAAGTGTTGTTATCCTTTTTGGGAAAGAATTCTCCGTAACTCTTATCTTTTAATAAAATCCATGATCTGTTGTCAATCATCCTATTAACCAAGATTGTATATGATGTATCTCCCTTTAGCCCCGTTATCACTTTATGGTCAACAGTGCCTTCGACAATAATAGGGGATGAGGCAGATTTATAAACTAACGAACATGCTATGACTACTACGAGAATCAGAATACTGAAATGTAATCTCTTATTTTTCATCATGATTTATCACTCCTTTCCTTTTTATGCGAAGTTTCACCTCTCATTTTGTCACAAGTTTTAGTGTCAACTATAGAGCCAATCAGTCCTGCAACTAATAATACAGTGAAAGAAGCGCTATATTCTCTTAAGAATCCTCCGGCCAAAGCACATGGTATAGATATGAGCCATATGTAAAATGTAGTTTTCCTCCATTTATTTTTAAACATTTTTCACCTCCTCCTATTAATCGGAGAAATTTCACCTGACGGTTTGCGGATAAAAGAAGAACTGCGACAGCAAACTTTGGAAGGAGCTTCGGCTCGAAATCTTTTATCTGCTGTTATATTCCCTAAGCGTAAGCAAAGGTTAAGGATTGCATGCACCCGTAGAAGTCCGCCAGAACCTCTTAAAAGATCAATCATTCTCATCAAATATAAACAACTCCTCAATTGTTGTGTTCAATACTTTGGCTATTTTATATGCAAGTTTAAGGGATGGATTATACTTACATTTCTCCAAGAAAACGATAGTCTCTCTTCTAACCCCTACTTTTTTTGCTAACTCTTCTTGAGTGAGATTGTATCTTGCTCTATATTCTTTGATCCTCGTTTTCATTTCAATCCCTTTCTAGAAAAGTAGAATCTCAATAGAAACCATGAGTAGATCCCAATGAACAAGGAGATCTCATACATTTCTCTCAAATTCACCCTAAGTATCCCATAAAAATTAATCCAAAAAATGATAGATAGAGATAGAACAGTTATCCAGAAGGCATAATGACCTGCCTTATCGTTTATCCTTTCTATCCTCTCATCGATAATAGTTTCTGTCTCCGATTTCCTTGCATAGTATATATTTGAAATAAGCAGAAGAACTCCTGCTAAGATCAGTCCACCTCCTAAAGGATAAATTTTAAATAGCCAAAACAAAACCCCAATAAAAACCATTGAAATGCCAGCATAAAACCCGGTTTTATTCTTTCTTCCTCTCATTTTTTACCTCATCTATTATAGACTTTTCCTGCGATAGTATCCATATAAAATCATGTAAAGGATCAGCAAAGCACATGCCAAAAAAGCTAGGGTATAACCGACCTCTGTATACCTATTCAATGCTAGCAATGTCGTACTTATCAGGGCTGCCGCAGTTACAAAAACCTGAAACACCATCCTCGAGGCTTTCTCACTTATTCTAATTACTCTCTCATCCTCCATAACTTCTGTAACTTTCTTCCTTCCTAAAGCAATCAGAACGATTCCAATAGCAAAGGCAATTACTGGCAACAAAGCGTTTCTCACTGACACTCCATATCCAACGACTGCTCCCATCGCAGCACAAATCAAAGCTGCGTACACCACAAATTTTTTTCTTTCCATTTTACCCCTTAGGTTAATTTATTCTAACTTTATGTTAGAAATATATAACGCCGAGGTATTTAAACCTTTCGATTACCCTCCACGATTCGTTACCTTCGCGCCGGAAGAGTCAAGATAAACCACCACCTCTTTGTCCTTATAGGAAATCAAGGTCTTTTTATCACTATAGCGACTTTGTTTACTCGTCTGCAAATGGTGGTATAGTCAGGCACATCAAAGCTGATAAGCCTGGATAAACCCCTAAGAAATCCTTTAAGCCCTCTGTAATCGGTGTTCAGCAACACATGTAAATACGCAAAAACACCGTCAGGCATTCATGATATACATATGGTGCGCCTAACCTTCCCTCTGTTATAATTTCTCTAAATCTTTATCCCACGTTTCAATCAAATCCAGCGAAATACATGCTTCTCCACGAGCTACAAGTTTCTCATTGTATTCTCTCCAGTTTCGCTTATCTTCATATTTCTTCCCCCAACGCTCTTTTTTCATAATTCATTCCATAGGAAAACGTCTACATTTATAGTTATGCAGCATAGCATATGAGACGGGGACACGACCCGTGCCTCCGGTATCAGCAAGAACTGTCGTTGCACATCAAACAATAACAAGCGAGTATGGACCCATGTTTGTCGTTAACTACTATAATGCTAGCATCTGGCTGGATGGATGGCTGGATGGAAATGATTCAACCATTTTAAAGGAGCAGGTGATACAGTTCTACAATAGAACTGGCGGTCCTTCTGGAAAGGTGATTTTGTACGGGGTAAGCGGGGGGTTGAAGATTATGACCCACCTCCTACGGGTTCTGATGGACTACTTGAATAACACATTGAAAACTGGCAAATATGAAGTGTGCTGTGATGACCCGAGTTATGGCTGCAATGTAACTAATATCACTGTCAGTTCCGTAGACTTGAAGTTAAAACTGCAAAAAGGGACCAAACCGTGAGCAAGGTTGCACAGGGCACTCCTATCAGGATAAAATTTACTGGTTTAGACCCGAAGGAGTACGATGGTGTTACGTTGAAAGTGACAGACCCAGTGGAAATCTACGGACGTGGAACATCCCCGACGGAAAAGTCTTCGAGAAGGTCAATATTTCTTATTATATCTGTTTGCATCAAAAAAGAAAATGTGATAGAACTGTGAAAAATTCAAGCACAAGGATAGAGAATGGGCTAAATTATTTCCTTCTTTTTATAACAAAACGGAGATATTTTTATAGGTTCATTCTGTACAAATCCACAGCTATCTGTTTCTTATCGCGCTTATGGAACCAGAATCTCCTTCTCATGCTAAAAGAGGTGGGGAACCGTAAGATAGAAGCGGGATGTACAAAAGTTCTTAAGAATGGTTCACTACCTGCATTGTGTATGGTATATACAACCGATGCGATTTCAAAAGCCTTCCTCAGGAATGCTCTATCTGCGTGCCTGTTCTTGCGCTGAGCGCCGAAGGGGGGATTCATCACCACTGTGTCACCTCTTGCATGCAACGTTCGTACATCACATCGCCTGAATTCGACCTCAACACCCAGCTTCTGGCTGTTCTCTATCGCTACCTTTATCGCATTCCTGTCGCGTTCTATACCTATCACCTCTTTTGCACCCAGTAATTTCGCACCTATTGCCAGTATCCCATTCCCTGACCCCAGATCATAAACAGTACGATTTGCTATATCTCCGTGCAGGAAAGCGAGTATGAGCAATTCCGCAGCTAATGCAGGTGGGGTGCTATATTGCTCCTCAGCCACCGATGGATTCTCCACATCCTCTAACCGCTCCAGCAGAATCTCCAGTTGCTTCTTCATATCTACCCTAACTTTATACCTATAACACCTGTGTCTATATCTATCTAATTATGTATAGCGTATATTATGGAGTATTATAATAAGGAGATGAAGATAGAAGATAAGCATAGTGAGATATTGAAGATACTGGAAGAGAATGCAAGGCTGAGTGATAGGGAGATAGCGACTCTGGCGGGTTTGAAAGAATCGGAAGTGAAGAGCATCATTGAGGAGCTGGAGACTAAGGGAATAATAAGGAAGTACAAGGCGATAATAGACTATGAAAAAGCCGGTATAGAGGCAGTACAGGCATTGATAGATATAAAAGTCATACCAGAGCGGAGCACCGGTTATGACAACATTGCAGAGCGGATATCGAAGTTCCCAGAAGTGAAGTCAGTGCGGCTGGTCTCGGGCGAGTATGACCTCTCGGTGCTGGTGGCGGGAAAGACGATGCGAGAAGTTGCATATTTCGTTGCGGAGAAGATAGCGCCGCTTGAACAGGTTCGTAACACAGTGACGCATTTCTTATTGAAGACATATAAAGAGAATGGCGAGGTGTATGGTGAGGAAGAGGAAGGGCGTAGATTAAGAGTAACACTGTAAGGCTAAGGTTAAGATTAATAGAGCTATAGCTATAATTCAACCCTCCAGTTTGATTGCTGGTATCCAGTCGTCATACACGTTACCATTGACATCCCGAAACGAGGTACAATTTATGGTTCCATAACTGTTAGTGAATGTATGGCGATGGATTATAAGGGGATAGGAGCCGGTGCGTATAGAGTAGTGGTAAGTGTGATTTGCGATTAGAGAGAAGGAATGGGGGAACTCAATGACGTGCCAATCGCTTTCGCTTTTATCCCTTCTGGCGGTTATGTTCCATGTGTCGTTCCACAGGGTTATTTCTTCCGAATGCCCACATGTGCCCGGGCATG